>CAYWLQ010000001.1:0-46177 GCA_964458775.1 uncultured Myxococcales bacterium
ATCCTCTCTGAATCGGCCGTCTTTCACCATGGAAGGCAAATCACGGTTGGTTGCGGCTATTAGTCTAACATTTGCTTTAATTACTTGGTTGCCTCCGATTCTTTCGAATTCTTTTTCTTGCAAAACCCTTAACAGTCTTACTTGTGCCGAAAGCGGAAGTTCTCCCACTTCGTCAAGAAACAAAGTGCCTTGATCGGCCCTTTCAAAACGACCTCGTTTTCGTTCGTTTGCACCGGTAAAGGCACCCTTTTCGTGGCCGAAAAGCTCACTGTCCACAAGGGATTCCGGTATTGCACCGCAGTTTAAACTTATAAAAGGGCCTGTGCTGCGTTCTGAAAAACGGTGAATTGCGGTGGCTACAACCTCCTTGCCGCTTCCTGTTTCGCCCAAAAGAAGTACCGGACTGGGGGTTTTTGCCACCTGGCTTACAAGAGACATAACCTGTTTCAAGCCGCGATTCATTCCGATAACTCGATCTCCGACATCTCTTTGAATATCTTGTTGCAGATCGCGGTTGTCCTCTTCTAAGTGCTTCTTTATTCGTTCTAACTCGTAAAAACGAACGGCATTATACAAAGCTATGACAAAAGGTTCCTTAAGCATTGTAAAGAGGGCTGTATAATTGTGTTTGTCTTTAGATGCTTGTCCATCAAGCACAAAAAGAATTGCGGATCGCACTGCTTTTACACCTAGCATTACCAAAACAGCGTCTTCGGGAATGCCGAGTTGCCGGGATTTGGCACGTCTTTCCTCTTTTGTTATTTTCAAGAAATCGTCTTCATCTACGAGGCGAATAAAAGTATCCGGAAACTCCACCATAATGCGGTCGCGCATTTCTACAAAAAAGTTGTCCCCTCCGGAAAAGAGCAGAGCTTCATCTTCATCTACTGAGCCGTCTTCTGACACTCTAAATAAAATGCGTTGGTCTGCTGTTTGGTCATCCATAGCTAAAACCATGATGCTGCGAAGGGGAATTGTTCGGCGAAGATATAAAAGAGTATTGTAGAAGGCTTTTCCAATATCCGGCTCTCCCGTAAGTCTTACTGTGGCTTCACGAAACAATAAATTATCATCTACGAGGGCATCTCGCATGCGTTCCATCTCAGTGTAACGAAGGGCATTTTTAAGAGCAATTACAAGCGGTTCCTTAAGCATCTCAAAAAATTTCACATGGTCAGCGTTGTAGGCGTTTTCACGGTAGGATACCGCGACAAAAGCTGCATACAGATCTCTGTCAAATAAAACGAGAATGTCAGAGCATGCAGGTACCCCCATTTCTCTAAATTTGTCTTTTATATCAAGGTATTTAAGCTCCTTTTCAATTTCGGATAGTACAAAAACGCCCGAAGTGTTGTCTGTCGGATAAAAGCTGCTTTCAATTATCGGTCGATTATTAGGAGGGTGAAGCATAAAGAGAAACTGGTTTTGCTCACCGGTAACGCCGGACTGTGAAACTCTAATTACAAGATGCAGACCGATATCAGCTTCAAGTTCAGAAACAGAATCGGTTTCATCTACTCTAATCAAAATGATTTCATCCATCGGCATGATGGCAGCCAAAAAACTGCGAGTTTCTGTCAATGCCTGTTCTATATCCAAGGTGCCGGTGACCTTGAAAGTCAAATCTCTTACAATCTTGTTTTCGTCCATTGGTGTTGCCCGTTTTTTCAAACCTCTAGCCTGCTGACAAAATATCACTTTCCGTGCCAGGTTTTTTAATGCACTGCTAATTCCGGCTAACAATAGGTTATATGTAGAAAAAAAATATTTAGTGTACTCATTGCGATAATTACCATGTCTTTATTAGCGAAATATAGCTAAATATGCTAAATATAGCGAGCTATATTGCTAAATACAGCAAATTATCAAGAATTGTCGGTATATTATCTCATTACAACACTATTATATTTAATGGCACAACAAATGCTCTGCGGGAGCCCGGAGGTATTTGTTTATGCGTATTTCGTATTTACCTAATTACAATTGTTTGTTCATAATTTGTTCCTCGATCTTTTCTATAAGCTGTACTTCGGTATTTCCAGTTGAAGAAGCATCCTCAAAGGAACCGGATCCGGTTCCGAACGTTGAAACCAATGTACAACGTTCAGACAGCGGTGCATTTTCGGTTAAGACAGTACAAACAGAGGAGGTGAAAACCGAAGCTTTTTCGTCCGCTATTGAGGTTTCCGGAAAGGCTTTAGCGGTAAGAGAAA
This sequence comes from uncultured Myxococcales bacterium, assembly GCA_964458775.1. GTDB lineage: Bacteria > Myxococcota_A > Polyangia > JAAYKL01 > JAAYKL01 > CAYWLQ01. The sequence continues at coordinate 2,214 of CAYWLQ010000001.1, forward strand.
GTTTGCTTTCTCTGGGTGTTCCCGGGTTGATAAGCAAAATAACCGTAAAAAGAGGCGATAGGGTTAAAAAGGGACAGCTTTTACTGCGTCTGGACAGAAGAGGTTTTGAGTTGGGTGTAAAACAAGCAGAGGCAGCCCAATCCGGAGCAAATGCCGCCACCGATCAACTGGTTACTGAAATAGCAAGGGTTAAGCAGCTTTTGGCCGAAAATGCGGCTCCTTCTGCTGCTCTCGATGATCTTTTAGCCAAAGAGAAGGCAGCCAAGGCTCAAGTAAACATGACTTCAACTTCTGTCGAGCAGGCTAAAAAAGCGCTGAGGGATTCAGAACTAAGGGCACCTTATAACGGAGTTATAACCGACATATTTAAAGAAAAAGGAGAGCAGGCTCCGGCTATGCCGCCGACTATCCTCATGAAAATTGTCGATGCTTCAGAATTGGATGTTCAGGTTTTTGTTCCTGAGGAGGCATCCAGATATGTCCAGGTAGGTACAGAAGCCGAAGTAGAAGTCGAAAGTGCCGGAGTAACCGTAAAAGGAAAAGCTGTTTTTGTTTCTGACGAAATATCACAGGGGGCAAGAACTTTTGAAACCAGAATTCGCATAGACAATTCTGCTAATAAAATCAAAGCCGGCTCCTTTGCCAGAGTCCGTCTTAATACCGAAACCTTGGATGACGCTATTCTTATTCCGGTTTCCCTGTTACTGCGAAATGAAAAGAATGAACCGTATGTCTTTGTCGAAGAAAAAGGCTTCGCAAAAAAACGCTCTCTGGTCATCGGTCGAATGGACGGCACCCGTGTATTGGTAAGAAGCGGTCTGTCAACCGGAGACAAATTGATCGTTTCGGACACCTCCGGTCTGGTAGACAACAATCCGGTAACAGTAGAAAACTAACGGGGGCCGATAATGTCAATTTTTGAACTGTCCATTAAAAGACCTGTTTTTATTTCTACAATTCTCTTAGCAATTATTGTATTCGGTGTTGCCTCGTATTCAAGAATCGGCTTGGACATGTTTCCCAACATTGAACCTCCTGTTGCCACTGTGCTTACCATTTATCCCGGGGCGGGTCCTAATACTGTAGAAAAAGAGATTACAGAAAAAATAGAAGATGCTCTGTCAGAACTTTCGGGCATTGACCAGCTCAGATCAATAAGCGTAGAAAACGTTTCTCAGGTTATTGTTTTGTACGATTTAGGAGTAAACGCAGATCAGGCCATACAGGATGTGCGCGACAAGGTAAATCGTGCGGCGGCCTTTTTGCCGGTAGATGCTGAAACTCCGATTGTTGAAAAAATGGATCTCGGTGCCGAGCCGATTTTAACGCTGACAGTAACAGGTCCGGAACATTCCAAAGAAATTACCTCGGCGGAGGTTACCGAAGTTGCAAACAAGAGAATAAAAGAACCGCTTCAGGCTGTTCCGGGTGTGGGTTCTATTACTGTCATCGGCGGTACGGAGAAAGAAATTAAAGTTTGGGTTGACCCTCTTAAACTCGAAGCAGCCGGGCTTGCTATTACTGATCTTATAGGTGTGCTCAGAGCTAACAATCTGGAATTTCCGGCGGGGCGCATTACGACAAACGAAAAAGAATTTTCAATTAGAATCGATGGAGGGATTGCTTCAACACAGGATATTGCCGACCTTCCAATTATGGATATTGGCGGAAGACAGGTACGAGTAAAGGATGTCGCGAGGGTTGAATACGGTGTTGAAGAAAGAAAAAGCGCGGCAAAAAGCGACGGCAGAGAAACGATAACTCTTCTCGTTAGAAAACAGTCGGGTACCAACTCTGTGGCTACTGCCCGTCATGTGAAATCAAGACTGGCTGAAATTGAGAAAACTCTGGAAAAAGGATGGAATGTAAAAGTAGTCGCGGACCAAACGCTGATAACCGAAGCGTCTTTTAATGCTGTGTGGTTTGATATGATCTTCGGCGGCGTCTTGGCCGTTTTAATAGTATTTTTATTTCTAAGAAATTTTCGCTCAACATTCATTGCTGCTTTGGCTTTACCTTTGTCAGTGGTGGGAACCTTTACTGCACTTTGGGTTATGGGATTTACGTTCAACATGCTTACGATGCTTGCTTTGACCCTATGTATAGGCATTCTCATTGACGATGCTATCGTTGTAATTGAAAATATCTATAGACATTTAGAAGAAGGCAAACCGCCCATGCAAGCTGCCCTTGATGGGGCAAAAGAAATTGCGTTGGCGGTATTTGCCACTACACTTTGTATTGCAGCAGTCTTTCTTCCCGCTTTGCTCAGCAGCGGCATTATGGGCATTATTTTAAAAGAATTCGGGTTAACCGTAACGGTTGCCGTAATGATTTCACTGTTTGTGTCTTTTACTCTTACTCCGATGCTGAGTTCCCGCTTGTTGGGCGAGCACAAAACAAACTTTTTCTATCGCGCAATTGAGACTTTTTTAAATGTAATCGATCGCGGATACAGGCGAGTCATAGGCTTTGCTCTTGCCCATCGCTTTTTCATTATCTTTATAGCGCTCAGTGTTTTCGCAGGAACCATCTATTCTGCTCGATATGTTAACATGACGTTCCTTCCATCTCACGACGCCGGCAGTTTATCTGTGTTTGTCAGTCTGCCTCCAGGTACCTCAATGGAAAAGACCGAACAGGTTGCATCAAATCTGGCGGATAAAATACAAAAATCAATAAAAGAGGTAACAGGTACGGTGGTTAAAGTAGCCTCCGATCCGCAGCAGACAAGACACAAGGCGGAGATTTTTGTTAAGCTGACAGATAAACAAGATAGATTAATAACTCACCTGCAATTGGTAGATGAGGTGCGAAATCTTCTTTCCGATATTGAAGGTGCAGAAATAGCCGTAAAAGCGCCCAATATCATCGGCGGTTCCGGAGTCATGGAAAATGCTGAGCTTCAGTTTAATCTAAAGGGAAATGACCTTTTTGAACTGGAAGAAACTGCCAAGAAAATAATTAGAGAACTGGAGCGCACTCGCGGATTCGCAGATGTTTCTATGAGCTATGAAGGCGGCAAGCCCGAGATGCAATTGGCAGTGGATCACGGTCGTGCGGCAGGGCTAGGTATTCCTACTGCCATGGTGGGGCAGGCTGTAAGCGCTCTTGTCGGAGGGGCCGATGCTTCCAAACTTAGAATTGGAGCGGATGAGTACAATATTCGCGTTCGTCTTGACGAACAATACAGAAAAAACACTGCGCAATTGGAAGGACTAAAAGTGCGCTCTACAACAACCGGTCGATTGGTGGACGTAAGCAGTGTAGCACGTTTTGAGCCGAGAACAGGTCCAACCCAGATTGACAGAGAATCAAGACAGCGACAGATTACTATTTCTGCAAATCTTACGGACAATCTTTCTATGAGCGAGGCTCAGAAAATAGTTGAAAATGCTGCTGCACGTTTGGGCTCAAAAAATATAACCACCGGTTGGTCCGGTATGGCTATGGTGCTTGGTAAGTCTGTAGATGACTTTGTATTGACCATGATTTTAGCGGTAATCTTAATTTACATGGTTCTGGCCGCTCAGTTTGAAAACTGGCTGCACCCTCTGACTATAATGATGTCTCTTCCTCTATCCGTTATCGGAGCCATAGGCGGCGTACTGCTGGGAGGCGGAGTAATGAACATCATTTCGATGATAGGCATTCTAATGTTAATGGGCCTTGTTACCAAAAATGCAATCTTGCTGGTGGACTACACCAATACCCTAAGAAGAAGAGACGGTCTTAGTCGCAACGAAGCATTGTTAAAAGCAGGTCCGACAAGGTTGAGACCGATCTTGATGACAACTATGGCAATGGTGTTCGGCATGATTCCGGTGGCGGTCAGCAAGGGGTGGGGTTCTGAGCTGAGAGCGCCAATGGCTTTGCCGGTAATAGGAGGATTGGTAGCTTCTACTCTATTGACTTTGGTTGTAGTGCCAGTGGTTTACACACTGGTTGACTCATTTGGAGAAGCTATTTTGTCATTGTTTAAAAGAGGATCCAAGGCTGCACCGTCTGCTGCTGCAACTGTTTTGATTGTCCTGAGCCTTCCGAACGTTACATCAGCACAGGAGTTACAACCTAAGACAACACCGACTCAGGTTCAGGGACAACAGTCACTGTTTCAACAGCCTACAACAAAAATAGAAATTCCGCCGCCGCGAATCTCAGAGGGAAGTCCGATTACTTTATCAGAAGCTTTGGCAACAGCCGAAGAGCGAAATCTGGATCTTCAAACAGCGAAGTTTGAGATAGACAAAGTGAAGGCAAATTTAAAAAAAGCGTGGGCCATGGTGTTGCCGGGCATTCAGGCAAAACTTGATTACACCCATATGGATCACGCCGATGAAGTTGACCTTTTGTCCAGTATGGAGCCGCTGTTCGGCCCGCTGTTCGGCACCATGGGCATGGAGCTTCCGCCGGGATCTCTGGATCAGCCCATTCTTATTAATCCAAGAGACAAACTGACGGGCAGTCTGCAAGCGCAGGTTCCCCTGATCAATGCCGAGGGTTGGTATACGGTAAAAACTGCAAAAAAAGGAATAGAGGTGGCAAATCTGTCAATAGAGCAAGCTCGCAGACAGATTTTGGTAGGTACGGCCCAAGCCTACTACATGGCACTTTCCTGTCGTGACCTTATTGACTTTTACCATTCTCAAATAGAAACGGCTCAAGAACAGTTAAGGGTAGCCGAAGCCAGGTTTAGGGCAGGAAGGGGAATGCGAATAGATGTAATAAGAGCCGAAACCGATCTAAAACAAGCAAGTCAATCGCTGCTTTCGGCGGAGCTGGCGTTTGATAACGCAAGAGATGCATTGGGACAGCTGATAGGGGCAGAAGGTTTGCCGCTTCCGGTAACTGCACCGACGCTAAAAGTGCCGAAAGAAACCGAAGCCGAAATGGAACATAAAGCAATAAAATCCAGGGTTGATATAAAAACAGAAGAAGCCAAAGCCGACCTAATGAAAGCCCAACTAAAAACAGCATGGATGCCCTTTTTACCGACCTTAAACCTGATGCTCCATGGCGGATATGAATTCACAACAATGGCAGCCTTAGGATCGCAAGACAGATCGCGCTGGGCTGTAATGCTCTCGTTGACAGTACCTATCTACAATCACTATCGATACGGAAATCTGGACGAAAAAAGAGCACAACTAAAACAAATAGAATACACTATAAACAACACCAAAAACAAAGCCGGCCTGGCTGTAAGAAAAGCAAGTAGAGACTACGCAACAGCCCTGTCATCAGTAGTAACCGCCAAACAACAAACCGAGCTGGCAAAAGAAGGCTTAAAACTAACGGAAGCATCCTATATAGCAGGAACAGGAGATTCCCTAAGCGTAACAAACGCAAGGCAAACCTACGTAGCATCAGGCTTCAACCTAACAACCCAAGAACTAAAAGCCGAGCTGGCCTTGATAGCGCTGATAGATGTGCTGGGTGATGAGATTGTAGATAGTATTAGGTAAAAGCGGTAAGTAAAAGCAATCTGAAAGAGCCGGAAAAACCAGAATCCGCGTAGCTCGGGGCTTTATGCCCCGTTAAATAGGAATGAAGGTCTGTTTTCGAGAGCTGTTAATGACAAATAAATGACCGTTTGCACTGACAGACCGCGCCCACGAGGAGCAGCGAGTATAATCAATCGACGATGTGTTTGAAAGAGCCGGGAAATCAGAATCCGCGTAGATCGGGGCTTTATGCCCCGTTAAATAGGAATGAAGGTCTGTTTTCGAGAGCTGTTAATGACAAATATATGACCGTTTGTGCTGACAGACCGCGCCCACGAGGAGCGCGGTCAGGATGAACGACTTCGTCGTTAAGCCCGGAGGGCTCGATGCTGTTTGTTCTTTTTTAAAGCTTATAGGTTTACTATCTCTACTTCATGTAAAAAAAATGTAATAAATAGAAGGAAACGAAAAAGAGTGTATGTCTGATTTGATCTTTGAGGAGAACGGCAATGAGAAAAGAATATGATTTTTCCAAACCAAAGAAAAACTCTGTTGCAAAACGTTTGGAACGGCAGATTAGAATTAAGATTGAACAAGCGCTTTTATCGTTGGATCGCAGCATGTCCCTACGGAAGAGCTAAACTCTATTTTAAAATAACCGTCCTAATATATCCCGCACATAATAGATCGTGTTGAATGGGCTTTGGTAACTTAAGACTTGTATACCATGAGCGTTTGTTTGATTATGTTTTCGTTTAAGCGTTGCGCAGAGAAAAGGGAGATTGGAGCCATGTTCGGTAAACTAACAAAAGTTGATTTAAGAGAAGCTTGGAAACATGAGGCTTATGACTTTACAAATTGGTTGGCTCAGAAGGAAAATATTGAATTATTGTGTAATGAAATTGATATTAGTATGCAAATAATCCAAACAGAAGCTAACGTCGGCTCTTTTGCTGTTGATATTTTGGCTGAAGAAGAAATCACCGGCAAAAAGATCATTATCGAAAATCAGCTTGAAATGACCGACCATGATCATCTTGGGAAATTGATTACATATGCTTCAGGATTGAACGCTAACTACATAATTTGGATTTTTAAAGATATTCGCGAAGAACATAAAAATGCTATTGATTGGTTAAATGAAATATCAAACGGACAAATTGGATTTTTTGCAATTCAATTAGAATTATGGAGAATCAATGATTCATTAGTTGCCCCAAGGTTTAATATTGTTGTTTCGCCAAATAATTGGGCAAAAGCAGTAAGTGATTTTCAAAGAAGTAACTCACTGACAGATATCAACATATTCCAGCTTGACTATTGGACAGGCTTCTCAGAATATTTGACACAAACAAAGTCATTTTTAAAACCAAGAAAACCTAGAGCTCAATGCTGGTATGATTCATCAATTGGAAGTTCTGAAGTGCATTTGACGTTTATAGTTTCAATTAGAGAAAACTTTTTAAGAACTGAATTGTATATTAGTGATAACAAAGAATTGTTTAATGAATTTAGCAGCAAGAAAAGTGAAATTGAACAGAAGCTAGGTTTTGAATTAGTCTGGCAAGTATTACCTGATGCTAAGGCATGTAAAATATATATAAAAAAAGAAGTGATAGATATAAATAACACAAGTGACATACAAGAAATGTATGCGTGGTATAAAGAAAAAGGAGAAAAAATGGCTAAAGTATTTATGGAATATGTTAGATGACAGACAAAGAATAACCAATTCAACCTGATTTTGCATCGCAATACAGGTTAAGCAAGTGTTATATAATTGGAATAGTCATGAGACAAAACAGCTGTAGATGCGGGGTTTATCCCCGCTTAAAACCAGTCTTGGATACGTTACGGTAAACCGCAATGAAATTTACTCCGGTAAAAAAAATCAGACTGCCTCTCGATGTTTACAGGCAAGAATTGGTCACCTTCATCACGATATTGACTGCCGATAGAAAAAAATGGTTTCTGGAATTTCCCAAGCTTGCTCATGATGCGACGGGCCTCTTGGGGCAGCCGTTTTTCTTTCTCTCGCTTCGCCTCCTGTTGCCTATATTGCCAGTGAGGCTGCGACAGCTCTTGCAATGCACGGTGTAAAGATTGCAGTCTATCGTTACTTTATTGTTTTGGACCGTGAGTTTTGGTTTTTGGCCGCACTTATGGGAGTTGCAATGGTTCTCGGAATCTGGTCGGCTAAACGTGTTATTGAGCGCATACCACGTGAAAAATTTCAACGTTTTGTGGCTGCTTTGTTGGTCGTAATTGCTTGCTACATGCTGATACACGGATAATAAAAAAATAAATTTGCTACATATTTCACATATAAAACAACCCAAGCACACATAAACCTCAATACTCAGATCAATCTAAATTGTTTACTGTTTTTAAGAAGATAGAGGAATTAGTTATAAGGATTTCTTATTAGTTTGTAGCTTTTGTAGCCGGGGCTTTTGTAGTCGGGGCAGCTGCGGCTTTATCGTCTTTTTTCTCAGTAGCTTTATCTTTGGAGTCGTCTTTATTATCAGCTTTCTTATTCTTTAGAGAAAAGAATTCGCTGATTTCTGTTTCCGGTACTTCTATTTTCTTTCCGTCTTCGCCAAAGTACTTACCGTTTTCTTTTACTTTGTTATCGGCAAACTCACCTTCAAATTTTTTCTTTCCGTTTTCATACCAATAAACCCATTTGTCAGTCTTCTTTCCCTCTGCATAGGTACCTTCAGCCTTCATTTTGCCGTTTTCGTACCAATATGTCCATTTGCCGGTGGCTTTATCGGCAGCCCAAGAACCCTCTGATTCTTTATTGCCGTTTTCGTACATTTTTACTGAAGGACCGTCCTTTTTGCCGTCTTTGTAGCTAACTTTTAACTTTGACGCACCGTTCTCATACCAAGTTTCCCATTCTCCAATCTTTTCGCCCTTCTTACCGCCATGCGAACCGGTTTCGCTTTTTGCGCCGTTGGGATAATAGTATGTCCAAAGACCTGTTTTACCCTTGGCGTTTCGGTTACCTTCGCTTTTATGTTTGCCGTTCTTGTGGAAGTATGTCCATTTGCCGGTAGGTTCGCCGTTTTTCCATGAGCCCACATCTTTTTTCTTTCCGTTTTCAAACCATGCAGTCCATACTCCGGTACGTTTGTCTTGGGAGAATGCTCCTTCCAAGGTTTTATTACTGGCTTTGTTCCAATAGGTCCATTTGCCTTCTTTCTTATTGTTTTTCCAAGACCCTTGGCTTTTCTTTTTGCCGTTTGCATGGAACTCAGTCCAAATGCCTTCTTTTTTGCCTTCTTTATAAGAGCCTTCAACCTTTTTCTGAGTAGCTGAATACCATACATAGTAGGGACCGTCTTTGACTACCCGTCCGTTGGCCAGTTGCTTTTCACACCACTGTTTCGTATTTTTTCCCGGAGCTCCGCCGACATAGTCTGATTTATCCGGACAAGGTCCGTTCTTACTACATCCAATCAAAAACGTCGCCAGTAACACAAAACATTTCAAAGTCTTACACATCATAGGTTTCCTCCGTTATTATCCACATTTTCAGTGGCGTATGTAAATCATATCAATTTTGTATTTGTCAAACTCAAAATTACAAACATATGAAAACAAGGTCGCATTTTAGGATGTCTGAAAAAAACCCGCAAGCTTTATTAGGAAAAAACAAAATCGGTTGATTAGGTTGAAAATGCAATGGAAGCATCAGTAATCATTGTTGTTTTTTGCATACATCATGCTCTTCTGTTGTTATAGAGTTTATGTCAATATCAATATAGCGTGATGTTAAAAAAAATATTTTTTTTGAAAAATCAAATAACGAAAAAATAATAGAAAAAATGCAAACGTTATATTCAGTTTGTGATAAAACCATATTGTAGATTATATTGCTATTGAAATATTTGGGTTTATAAAGAGGAATAGCTATATAACACTTGCAAAATGAAAATAATTTACTTTAACAATCCTGCTTTGTTTAGGAGCATATATGAACAATTCCAATTTTGAAATCTTTTTAACTTTCGACGATGTATTGCTTCGCCCGGTATACAGCGAAGTAATGCCGGGGCAAGTCGATGTATCTACACAATTCACTACAAATATCAGGCTGAAGATTCCTTTGGTTAGTGCGGCAATGGATACTGTAACTGAATCGGCGACTGCGATTGCTATGGCACAGTCGGGAGGCATGGGAATTATTCACAAAAATCTCAAACCGGATGAGCAAGCTGCTGAGGTTCGTAAAGTTAAAAAAGCACAATCAGGTATCATCGTTGATCCGGTAACAGTTACTCCTGAACAACCTTTGATGGAAGTACTTGAAGCTATGAAGCGCCATCACATATCGGGATTGCCGGTAGTGGAACCTCAAACCAATAGGGTTGTGGGCATTGTTACCCATCGAGATGTTCGATTTGAGACAAATCTTTCATTAAAAGTTCAGGAGTTGATGACGAAAAACCCTGTTACGGTAAGAGAGCATATTCCACTGGAAGAGTGTAAGCGCTTGCTTCACCAGCATCGAATAGAAAAGCTTCTTGTTGTTGATGAGGCAGGAGCTTTGGCAGGACTGATTACAATTAGAGATTTACTGAAAGCAGAAGAAAATCCTAACGCGGCAAAAGACCAGTCCGGAAGTCTGTTAGTTGGAGCTGCTGTCGGCGTCAGCGATGCTGATCTGTCTGAACGTGTGCCGGCATTGTTGGAGCAGGGTTGTGATGTGATCGTTGTAGACACTGCTCATGGGCATACCAAATCAGTTATTGAAATGGTAAAGGCTGTTAAAAAGCGTTACGGAAATGCTGAAATTGTAGCAGGTAATGTTGGGACACCGGAGGGCTGTAAGGCACTTATTGATGCCGGTGCTTCTGCGGTAAAAGTAGGGATCGGCCCTGGATCTATTTGCACCACACGCATTGTGGCCGGTGTCGGAGTTCCTCAGATAAGTGCTATTATGACTTGTGCCGATGCTGCATCCAAATACGGAGTCCCCGTTATTGCGGACGGCGGTGTGAAATATTCCGGAGACATCGTTAAAGCACTGGCGGCAGGTGCTCACTCCGTAATGCTTGGGGGGGTATTGGGGGGAACAGATGAGGCTCCGGGCGAGATTATTTTCTATCAAGGTCGAAGCTACAAGTTGTATCGCGGAATGGGGTCGCTGGGTGCTATGGCGCGAGGCAGTAAGGATCGTTATTTCCAAACGGAGATTGAAGCATCTAAACTGGTTCCGGAGGGTATTGAAGGCAGGGTACCTTATCGAGGTCCTGTAGCAAATATTCTCTATCAGATGGTAGGAGGGTTGAGATCCGGCATGGGTTCTACCGGTTCTCCCGATATTGAGACTCTCAGAACCCGGCGCGATATGTTTGTTAGGTCTACGCCTCAAGGACTTAGAGAAAGTCATGTTCATGATGTAATTATTACTAAAGAGGCACCTAATTATCGAATGGAGCCTTGATATGTTAAATCGTCTCCTTTTCTGTATAACAGTTGTCGTTTCAGCCTTTATTATGAACTGCGGAGCTCACCGCCATCAGGTAGAAGATATTCGAGGTTCGATTCGGTTTAAAGGAGATCCGAAGGATGCCTTGTTAATTGTCAACGAAACATATCTCGGTCCCATCCGTATGTTTGAGACAAGCGGTGTTCTTCTTCGGCCCGGAAAACATCGTGTTGAGGTTAGCAAAGACGGATGGTTTACAGAATATATTTTGGTAGATGTTGAGCCTGACAAAGTACTTGAAGTAGAGATTAAGCTGAGGGAAATTCCATGATTGAGTATCTCGAACTTCGTTTGATATTATGACTGCTGCACGCAATTTATGGAGAAGATGGCTTTGGGGACTTGCAATATTTGCAGGGTTTCTCATTGCAGCATGGAAGCTGGAAAATCTGGCGACTTTATTACTGTTGTCCTTTCTAACTGCCTACATTCTTAACCCATTGGTTTCTAGGTTGGAGCGATTTCGCTTTCTTAATAGAGCAGGAGCCACTGTATTTACGCTTGTTGCTTTATTTTTATTGTTTTTAACTGCTGCTCTTGTGGTTGTGCCTGAGGTAATTCATGAGTTTAGGTTGTTTATTCTCAGGCTTCCGTCTTATGTAAACGGCATTAGGAGCGGTACCGTTCCGTGGCTCGAAAACGAATTGGGAATAGTTGTTCCGGGTTCAATCAGAGGCGCAGTCGATCAGTTCGGTCAAGAAATTAACGAGTTGGTACCGAGATTTCTAGGATGGGTCACCAGTCTGGCGGCAAGCCTTTTTAGCGGGACTTTTTCGGTAGTGGCCAAAACTGCTGCGGTTCTTATGTTTCCAATGTTTTTGTTTTTTTTGCTTAAGGACTATAATTTTGTAATTGGAACAGTGGATGAGCTTCTTCCGCCCAGAAACAAATCTGTTGTTCACAACATTATGTTAGAAATAGACAAGAGTCTTTCGGCCTTTCTTCATGGGCAATTCATGGTAATGTTGGTGCTCGGAACGCTTTATTCTGTGGGTTATTCCATTGTGGGGGTTCCGGTTGCCTTGGGCGTCGGTCTTCTTACGGGCATACTTTGTTTTGTTCCCTATTTCGGGGCAGCGACCGGATTTGTTTCAGCCTTGCTTTTAACCATACTTGCACAAAAAGGTGCAGGAGCAGTGATAGGTGTAATGGTTGTATTCGGTTCCGTACAGCTGCTTGATGCGGTTTTAATTACTCCAAAAATAATAGGCGGGCAGTTGGGGCTTAGCCCTCTTTGGATAATCATTGCATTGATGGCCGGAGGTGAGATGTTCGGCTTTTTTGGTATTCTTCTGGCAGTGCCTACCACTGCTGTGCTGAAAGTACTGGTTGCTCACAGTATTCGCCGTTACAAAAAAAGCGGTATTTATCGTGATTCGGCACCTCCCCTGTCTTTGACCCAAAATGGACATGATGAAGACTGCTAGTCCAAGTAGCGATGTTTTTAGAGGTCCTCTGATTGATATTTTTCGGCGAAGCATGTCATACAATCTGATTCTGATAAGCTTGATAACTATTTCATCAACCGCCAAATCAAAGGATCTGTTTGTTCCAAGAAGTCTTACATCTTGCGCCGACTTTATTAGCGTTGAAGAAATTGGTTTCGAATTCGCCGAAATAGAAAGAGTTCATGAAGATATTGCACATAGTTTTCAAATCGGAACTTCAGTGCAGGGGCGTCCTATATACGCTATTACTTTATCTTCCAATCCTCAAACCAAATCAATGGGGCCTAAAATACGCATTATTGGAGGTATTCACGGCAACGAATGTATGGGAGTGGAAATAACAATGTTATTTGTACGCCGATTGATTAATGCCTACAATAATGATCCGTTTTATACAAGGTTGCTGGACAATGCTGAAATATCAATTATTCCTGTTCTAAATCCTGACGGATATTCTGCTGAATACGCTACGCGAAACAATGCTGACAATGTTGACTTAAATCGAAATCTGCATTTCGCATGGACGGACGGAGGACCTTTTCCTTTTAGTGAACCGGAGACAAAGGCTTTCCGCGATTTCAGTGAGGACAATGTGTTTAGTTTAGGTATTTCCTATCATACTGTTGCTAATTATGTGAATGCACCGTGGAACTATACTCCGCATCATCCTCCGGATAAAGATCTACTACAGGCAATTGGAAATGCTTATGCTAATGATTCTGATTTTTTCGCGGTTTTCGGTTGGGATTGGTTTAATATTCAAGGAGACATTAACGATTGGTCATTGGGGGTTAACGGCACCTTTGATTGGACGTTGGAACTGATGAGCGACACGGATAATCAGTGGAGTATTAATGAGCAAGGATTACGCGGATTTTTATCTTTTGCATTTCAGGGAATACATGGAATAGTTACCGATGCGGATACGGGAATTCCTCTGCGGGCAAGAATCGAAATTTTCCCCTCCGGTGCTCCTGTTTTTACAGAGAAAGAAAGCGGTAATTACAATCGCATTTTGCTTCCGGGAATTTATGATGTTGTTGCAGTCGCTCAAGGCTATAAAACCCTGACGATCAAAAGCATTGAGGTAAAAGAGGATGCCATGGCCGGAGCGAATTTCGAGTTGATTCGTGATAAAGAGAATGCGTCATATGCCTTTAAAGTTGCGGGAATGACTTTGCCTCGACCTATTCCCACCTCTGAGTTCGTAGCGAATAATCCATATTTGAACGCAACTTTGGTATGGAACACATTGGGACCGCCTGACGGTAAATTCTACTCACTAAGTTCAAACGGGCAGAATGTCGACTCTGACGAGATAGTTACGGATCTAACCCATCCGATTGGGTCGATTACCTTGGATATGGGTATTGATACGTATGTTATTGATCAACTCGGTGCTGATTTGAAGGTAGTGAGCGGTACAGAAAGCAATGATCCTGCTGCTGTTCTTGTGGCCGAAGATCTTGACGGGCCTTTTGTGCTTGCTTCTCAATCTGTCGGCTCTATTGATGTTGATATTCACGGAACAGGTTTAAAAAAAATAAGATATGTTCGCATTGTGGATTTAGGTTCGGCTCCTTTTAATGATTCCTTTTCAGGGTATGACCTTGATGCTGTCATTAATCTGACAACAAATAATAACCTGCCTATAGACGGGGGCGATAACAATAAAAACGATACTGAAGAATCAGATGCCGGTGAAATCAATTTGGAAACTGCTGATAGTTGCGGATGTATCGCAATCTCTAAAAAACAAATATACTCATCGGCAGTTTCATTTATTAGATTTTTTTTACACCGGTTATGACTTCATTGAGATAGGAAAATGCCATGAGTCTTATTTTAAAAAACGGAAGAATTTTGGATCCATCAAGTGGTATTGATCGCATAGGTGACTTGTTTGTAGACGGCGACAAATTGTCCGAACATTTCCCCATCGGCTTGAATGTGGAAATAATAGATGTCAAGGGTTGTTGGGTTTGTCCGGGACTCATAGATGTTCATGTTCACTTGAGAGAACCGGGACAAGAGCAAAAAGAGGATATTGCATCAGGGCTTGCGGCTGCTGCTCATGGGGGATTTACTGCTGTTGTTTCTATGCCCAACACCTCACCTCCTAATGATTCTCCTGTAATTACTAAAATGATGACAGAAAAAGCCGCAGCACTTAAGGGAACAAGACTGTATCCGGCCGCAGCTGCAACCAAATTGCGCAAAGGCGAGGAACTTTCTGATATGAGAGCATTGGTCGAAGCCGGGGCAGCGGCCTTTTCTGATGACGGCAGCGCAGTGGTCGATGACGAAGTAATGAGCAAGGTGTTGAGTTTATGTGCTGAATTGAAAATTCCTTTTTCACAACATGCAGAGGATCCCGATATTGTAAAAGGCGGTGTCTTACACGACGGTGAGATTGCAAAGAAACTGGGTGTTAAGGGCTGGCCTGCTGAAGGTGAAGATCGAATTATCAGAAGAGATATTGCGCTGGCAGAAAAACTTGGCGTCGCTGTTCATTTTGCTCACGTTTCGACCATGGGTGCAATCGAGGCTATTGCAACGGCTAAAAAGAAAGGTGTTAAGGTTACAGCAGAGGTTACACCGCATCATTTACTTTTGACTGATGAGACGGCTGTAACAAAGGGAACCTTGGCCAAGGTTAATCCGCCTTTGCGCTCGGAAGAACATCGCAGAGCATGCGCAGAAGCTTTGTCTCAAGGTATACTTGATATTGTTGCTACCGACCATGCTCCTCACACTGTTTCTGACAAAGAAGGCGGATTTGATAAGGCGGCTTTCGGCATGATTGGCCTGGAAACAGCGGTTCCTTTATTGCTTGATCTTGTAAAACAAGGCTTGTTATCTCCTTTGAGAATGATAGAAGCGATGAGTACGCTCCCTGCTAGAATCTTTAATATACAGGGCGGTACACTTGCCCCCGGTTCTGTAGCTGATGTGACCGTTATCGACCCTGATAGCCCCTTTGTCATAGATCCCGAAGACTCTTGTTCGAAATCGCGTAACACACCTTTTGCCGGATATGTTGTGCCGGGTCGCGCAGTTATGACCGTGGTGGGCGGCTCTGTTGTATTTCGATCGAAGGATAGAATTTAAAGCACATCAATGTATCAGTACTCCATTTATATTCATTTGCCGTTTTGCAAATCCAGATGTTTGTATTGCGATTTTTTTTCTACCTCACCCAATATTATACCGTTTAAAGAATATGCGGAGGTCCTGCGACTTGAGCTTGCAGCTAGAAAAGCAGCATTGCCGCAATTGAACAGGCTCTTGTCGGTTTACATAGGAGGAGGGACACCTTCTCTGTGGTCGGCAGAACAACTTGGTGCATTGCTGAAAGAACTTCCCATTAGAGGAAATGAAGAGATAACGGTCGAAGTAAATCCCAGAGATGCCTGTTCTGACTGGTTTTCTTCTTTGGTAGATTATGGAGTTAATCGTTTTTCCATAGGCGTTCAATCTTTGAATGACAAGCGATTAGAGTATCTAGGACGACAGCATTCTGTCGAAGATGCTGTGCAGGCTGTTAGGGGCGCTCTTTGTTCCGGTGCAAATTCAGTGAGTGCAGATTTGATATACGGCACGTACGGCCAAAAGCCTAAAATATGGAAAAAAGAGATTGTAAAATTGACAGACCTAGGAGTCACCCATGTTTCTGCTTATGAATTAACTATTGCGAAAAATACTCCGTTCGGTATGCGAAAAGCCGAAGGAGAAGAAATATCTGCAAATGAAGAAATAGTAGAAGAACTTTATCAGACAACTTTAGAGGTTCTATCTCAAAAAGGCTTCGAACATTATGAGATCTCAAATTTTGCGCTAGAAGGGCAAAGATCTCGTCACAATGAGCACTACTGGAGAGGCGGAGAGTATATTGGATTAGGGGCAGGTGCACATGGCTGTTCGAAATTGGGAAATGAGCTGATCAGATATTCCAATACTCAAGATATAGAATGTTATCTGGACTATAAAAATAACGAACAATCGCCTCTTAATGAAAGCATCGGCGGACAAACAGAATACCTGTCAATGATAGACCAAGCCAAAGAAAGAATAATGCTGGGGCTTCGCACTTCTGACGGTATTGTGTTTGAAAAAATTCTAAAATCTATACCGTTGAGTATGAAGGATGAATGGCTCAAGATAGCAAGGAAGTTGGAAAAACGAAACATGGTTTATCTTTGCGAAGGTAAAATGATACCGACTATTGCAGGAATGGCTAATGCTGATGGGCTTGCCGAAGAATTTTTTTAGATCGCCCAATGAAATTCTCTGAAGCGTGACAATCGTAACTACTTAAAAGACGATGGTAAAACAATAAGTATATTCGTTTAGAGTTGAGATAAAAATCCAGAAAATACAGATAGGGCATAATATGTCAACGATCTGAGGACCCATCAATCATAATGAAAGGCCTTTAAGGGTTTTAAACAGCGAGAAACTGTATTATAGATTAAAATATGAAGTATTTGTTATGTGAAAAAAAATTATACAATTTGGGTTACGGTTTGGTGATAACTATTTCTATTTTTACGTCGTCATGCGGTAAGAAATCAGCCTCTGCAGATTTTGACGAGACATCTTCTTTGTCGATTGACAAAATAGAAAATGTAGAAAAAAAAGAAAAAGTCCAGGTTGGGCATGGGCGCGAAGACCAAGTTTTAAGAGATATTCTGCCTCCTCTTCCTGAACCTATGGCGTATTTTGGAGATCTCGGTCGACCTAGACTTGTTGAGGGTGTTGATTATTCTCCTACTCAGAATGGTTCTGTGATTTTGGTTATTGTTGACGCTGTAAATGCAAAAAGACTCAGTGTTTATGGTAGCGAGCGTGACACCAGTCCAAACCTCAAATCACTTGCCGATGAAGGACTTCTGCTGACAAACTATATTTCCAATTCCTCTTGGACGCGTCCTAGTTTTACTACCATGATAACAGGTCTTACTAAAAAGCAACATAAGGTAGAACTGAACGGCAATAAGGTTACAGATGATATTACCACTCTTGCTGAAAGATTTAGCAATGCAGGGTATAGAACAGCAGCGTTTGTGGGTAATCCGCTTTGTCGCAAAATATGGGGATTTGGACAGGGGTTTCAAACTTACTTAGACACAGAACATTATAAAAAAGCCTTTCCCCTAGACGGTCTTTTAGTCGATGATGCAATTAAGCACTTAAAAAAAATTGGCGATCAACCGTTTTTTATGATGCTTTTTTTAACGGCGCCGCATACACCCTATAGACCGCCTTCAGAGTATCGAAAGTATTTGCGCGAGGTCAAAGACGGACCTGTTATAGAGTATCCGTTTCAGGAATATGTTACTCCATTAAAACAGGATGAGCATGACCGCATTCTGGCAGCCTATGATGGAGAGTTGGCATATGTCGATATGCAGATAGGTCGATTGACTGCTTATATAAAGGAATCTTTATTGATTGACCGTACATCGATTATTGTTACGGCCGATCACGGTGAAATGATGGGAGAACATAACTGTTATGTTCATTCATGGCATATGTGGGAACCAACTCTTCGTGTGCCTTTTATAATGACCTCTCCGAAATTACAAAAACTTAGAGGCATGAGTGATGATAGACCTTTTACGCATACCGATATTGTTCCCACTGTGCTGCATTTAGCAGGGCTGGATTACTCAAATCCTAAACATATGGGTGTTTCAATTGTTGACAAGTTAAAAGACCCTAAGAAGGGAAGATCCAGGCAGATATACAGTCAATACAATACCTATGGAATTAGACGTCAAGCCATTAGAAAGGACTCATATAAGATGGTTCATCATCATCTTGTACCCAAGTCCGCATTGGCACGACTTCACAGTTTGCATTCCGAAATTCCCAGTGCAGATCCCAAAAAACTTCCGACTCTTGCTCTCGATAAAGAAAGATATGAATTGTACAATTTGGCAAGTGACCCCAGTGAAACAACTAATCTGTTTGAAAAGATGACCGATACGCCGGAGCTAAATGAATTGCTGGGCAGTTTGTCTTCCATAGTTGCTTCTTCAAATGTTGTACCGCCAAATTTGTCAGAAGAAACAATAGAAGCGCTTACTAACGCCGGATATCTTGTTCCGATGCCTTCTAATAGTGATGTTTCTAAATGATAGTGTTACATCAAAGAGATTTTTGGGTAAAATATGTAGAAAAAATAAAATATCTGACTACATGGGAAAAAATAACAAAATCAACGGAACACCGGTGATAACAAGAATAATGTCAAGCGGTATGCCCATTCTCGTGTAGTCAGTAAACCGATAACCTCCAGGTGCCATAACCAGTGTGTTAGATTGATGGCCGATTGGAGTAAGAAAAGCAGAGGAGCCGCCGTATGCAACTGTCATAAGAAACGGATCCGGGCAATACCCCAAACCTTTTGCCAGGCCGATCGCGATGGGCGTCATAATAAGCGTTGTTGCTGCATTGTTGATAACATCTGTTAATAGCATAGTAACTATAAAAAGAACTGTTATTATTATCCAGGGCGGCATGTTTTTACCAAATGCTATAAGAGTATTTGCTATAGCGGCAGCACCTCCGGTGGTTTCTAAAGCAGTTCCTACCGGAATCATTGCGCCTAATAAAATTATTACAGGCCAATCTACGCTTTCGTACATTTCTTTTATTGGTAAAACACCGAACAATACCATTGCAGCTGCGGCCATTGAAAATGCTACATTTACAGGTAGTAAGTCCGACACAATAATGGCTATTGCAGCTCCAAAAATACCCAATGCTAAGGATATACTCTTGTTGTATCCCAGATTGACTCCTCTGCGGGCAAGAGGAAGACAACCCAATGCCGCTATTTTGTCCTGAAGTGTGTTTTCGTATCCTTGTAGCAAAAGTACATCACCGTTTCGAAATATGATGTTTACTAGTCTCCGATGAATTCGAGATTCTTTTCGAGCCACAGCTAACAGGTTAACATTATAATTGCGTCGCAATTGAACATCTGAAACAGAACGACCTATAAGAGGGGAATCAGCCATTACAACAGCTTCCGTAATTGCAATTTTTGTTGATTTGACTTTGCTGCTGATACTGTTCCAATCACCTAACAGTTTTACACCGGTATTTTCTGTAATTGTTTTCAATTCATCTGCATCAGTTTCGATAATTATTACATCGCCGGCTTCGAACTTCTGATTGGGATTCGGAGCATGAATCCTTATGTCTTGGCGAACCATACCCAGAACTTGGACGTTTGCTGCGGTCAAAGCTACAAATTCAACGACAGTTTTCCCTTCTGCTTTACATCCTTTGGTAACTTCGACTTCTGTTATGTAATCATCAATATTAAATAAATCTTTGCCGGAGGTCGGAGTTTCTCTGTTCGGAAGAAGCCGTCGACCGAAAAAAATGATATACAGCAGTCCTGCTAAAGCTAAGGGAATACCCACATATGAAAAATCAAACATCCCAAAAGGTGTACCCATCTCATCGGCTCGAAAGGTTGCGACAATGATGTTTGGAGGGGTTCCTATCATTGTAGTCATGCCTCCGAGAAGAGAAGCAAAAGCAAGGGGCATCAATATGAGCGACGGAGAATAACTGTTTTTTCTTGCAAGGTGAATTGCCACAGGCATAAAAATGGCCAATGCTCCGACATTATTCATAAAAGCAGAAGTAAACGCTGTTAGAAAAGAGAGGATCGAAAGCTGAACGATGAAACCGGAAGCTAATTTTGCAACCCATTTTCCGAGAAGATCAATTAGGCCTGAAGCTTCTAAGCCTTTACCGATGATTAAAACTGAAGCTACCGTAATAACTGCCGGATGTCCGAAACCTACAAATGCTGAGTTCGGCTCGACAACACCAAATATGACAACAGTAAACAACGCAATAAGAGCGACAAAATCATGTCTAATTCGGCCCCATGCAAAAAGAACCAATGCCAGAATTAGAGTTGCAAAAACAATATATTGCTCCATGAACTTATCCCCTCATAACTGTTTCAAGTATTTAGGTATCCAGTTATATAGATCTAAATTACTATTATGAATTAGGCTCTTTTCAGACCCAATAATTATGACAGAAATCGATTCTACTATGCAAGTCAAGTTGCCCTCTTTTTATTATGACTAGATAAATGGTTGATTCTTGTTAACTGCAACTGCTTTAAATTTTTTTCCATTGTTGTCGGATGAGCAGATTTTAACTGTTCATTACTAAAAATTACCCATATTTAAGACATTCATTCTGTACAATTTTACGAGAGCTGCAAAGTCGATTGTTGTGCTATTTTTTTTTTTCAACGCCGGATGCTCATAATAGAAGTCCCTTGCTTTTTTAGTTGTGAAACCGTAGGATACGTACGTCAATCGCGTTAGCGACTATAACACATTTTGGAGGCAAGAATGTCAGAGCTCTCCCACTTTGAAACTGAGTCCGCAAAAACTCCCACGAAAGAGCCTTGGGCTATAATAGGCGGTGCAGCATTTTTGGGAATAATTCTTTATGTTTTGAGCCAGTTGGCGCCCAATGAGGCTATAAAACAAACAAAACAAGACGCCGCTGCTGCCGCTGCTCCGGCTGCCGCTGCTCCGGCTGCCGCTGCCGGTGCAGAAGACGAACTCTAGCTGATAGCGCGCAAAGAGCTTGACTTCTTTGTGCACTTTCACTGGCTGTTTTGCCGATGTTTTATGTAAGGTTTTGGGGGGTTAGAGGGTCCATTCCCACACCGGGGCCTAGTACGGTCAGAACCGGCGGCAACACTAGTTGTGTCGAGGTTATGTGCGGGAAAAGGCGAATTATTCTTGACGGCGGAACCGGTTTGCGTGTTCTTGGCGAAAAACTCGCAAAAGAAATGCCGGTTCAGGCTGCCATGTTTTTCAGCCATGTTCATTGGGACCATATCCAGGGCTTTCCCTTTTTTATTCCTGCTTTAGCACCCGGCAATCATTTCGATTTGTACGGAGGAAGAAACGTAACGGCTACATTGTCGGAAACTCTTTCCGGTCAGATGAATTTTCCGAATTTTCCTTTGACTTTGGAACAAATGGCTGCGGATATGTTTTTCCATGAGTTTGATGACGGTCAATCGGTAGACTTGGGAGACGGAGTAAGCGTTCAACCTTTGCCGCTCAATCATCCAAACGGTTGTTACGGATACCGTATAGAATATAAAGGTAAAGCAGTTACCTATTGTACAGATACCGAACATAGAGAAAATATGGACGGAAATGTCTTAACTTTGGCACACGATGCTTCACTTTTTATCTACGATTGTCAGTATACTCCCGATGAATACCTGGGTGTTGCAGGGGGGATCAGCAGGGTTGGGTGGGGACATTCAACTTATGTCGAGGGGGCAAAACTAGCTAAGGCAGCAGGTGCCGAACGATTGGTACTGTTCCATCACGATCCGGGACACAATGATGAAACAATAGATGACATTGAGTCCCGTTGCAGGAAGTTGTTTTCCAATTCTGATGCGGCCCGCGAAGGGCTCATTTACGAGATATAATCGCCAATGTCATATCTGGTGCTCGCACGAAAATGGCGTCCCCAACGTTTTGCCGATGTTGTGGGACAGGTTCATGTAACCAAAACCCTATCTAATGCTATCGAGTCAGATCGAGTTGCCCATGCTTTTTTGTTTTCAGGAGTTCGCGGTGTGGGTAAAACCTCTCTGGCAAGAATTCTTGCAAAATCGCTTAATTGCCAAAACGGACCGACTGTTAATCCTTGCGGTACTTGCAGTTCGTGTCGTGCAATAGCTTCGGGTACTGCTGTAGATGTTATTGAGATTGACGGTGCGTCCAATAACTCAGTTGAGGATATTCGAAATCTGAGAGAAACGGTTCCGTTTCGCCCGGTAATGGGGAAATATAAAGTATATGTAATTGATGAAGTTCATATGCTGTCAACCAGCGCATTTAATGCGCTGCTTAAAACCTTGGAAGAGCCTCCTCCTCATGTGAAATTCATTTTTGCCACCACAGAGTCGCATAAAATTCCGGTTACCATATTATCGAGATGCCAACGCTATGATTTTAGAAGAATTCCGACTGCTGCTGTAATCGGCAGATTGGCTGAGATTCTTACAAGTGAAAATATTGAGTTTGAACAAAGTGCGTTAACTTTAATTGGGCGAGAAGCTGAAGGATCCATGAGAGATGCATTGTCAATTTTGGATCAGGTTTTGGCAGCCGGCAGTCAAAAGATTACTGCAGAATCAGTTGCCGATCTTTTGGGAGTGGTGGAACGAAAAGTTTATTATGATCTGTCACGTGCAATATTGAGCAAGAATCCTGCGCGATGTTTAGAAATCATTAAAGAAACTGATCGTTTGGGTTATGATATGTCGGCCTTTTCCAAGGGGTTGCTGGAGCATTTTAGAAACCTGGTTGTAGCCGGCGTTTGCAAAGGTGATCGTTCGCTTTTGGATCTTTCGGACGAAGAAGCTGCAGATCTATTTGAACAAGCCGGCAGCGTATCAGCAGATACTCTCCACAGATTGTTTAAGCATTTTGCAGAAGCATACGAGTCTATAATTCGCTCCGCCCATCCTAAAATTCTTTTAGAAGCTGCGGTTGCCAGAATCGCCGACTTACGAGACTTAACACCGGCAAACGAAATATTGGCAAGACTTGAACGTCTGCTTGCACATGGCGGAGGAACACCGGCAGGAGGAGGAACACCGGCCGGCGGAGGATCTCCGATCATCGGACCGGGTCAAAACAGATCTTTTTCACATGGGTCAGCTGTAAACGGCTCTTCGCCGCCGAATACGGCTCAAATGTCTTCAACCGAAAGATACTCGTCTTCTCCTGTTTCTCCAAAGGCTTCAGCCGGAAAAGTTGGCGACAGTACATTACTTTCTTCTGTCAATTCTTCTTCAAATGATTTGTCATCATCTTTTCAATCAAAAGGCATAACAGAGGAAGCATGGAGTCAAGTTATCAGAGCAATGAAGTGTGAAAAACCTGCTATGGCTTCTATTTTAGAATACGGTCATCTTGAAACTTCCGCTTATGGGTTATTGATTTTGTTTTCAAATGAATATTCCAGTATTGCCGGTTTAGCAAAAGAACGTGTCTCAGAAATGACGTGTTATTTTCAACAACATCTCGGTAGAGACATTAGAGTTGAAGTTCGCGTTTCTGATAATGTTGTTGCTTCAAATAATACCAGACAGCGTATTGTCGAAGAAGATCAACTAAGAGAAAAACAGGAGCATGCATTAAAACATCCGTTAATAAGGCAAATTCAAAGTGAGTTTAAAGCCGGTATAGCAGATGTAAAAATAATAGAAGAAATTTCAGTTTCGGACTTAACTGTGAGGGCTTAATAGATTCAAAAAAAAGTTGAAAGGATTTGAGATATGACAAAAGGAAAAGGAAATAAACCAAGCATGGCTTTTAGGGGAGGAATATCTGAATTGATGCGTCAGGCTCATCGTATGCAAACCAAACTTGAGACAGCCAAATCGGAGCTTAAAGACAAAACTTGGGAGGCAGAGTCGGCAGGCGGAAAGATAAAAGTTACTATCAACGGCGGCAGAGAAATAGTTTCTATGGTAGTTGATAAAGAACTGGTCAATCCGGAAGATATCGAGAGTCTTCAGGATGTATTTGTTTCAGCGGTAAATGCAGCCCTAAAACTTGCTGATGAAAAGATTAACGAAGCCACAGATGAAATTACCGGGGGCGTTAAAATTCCGGGAATGTTCTAGAGTAGACGGAAACGCAAGAGGCTTATTGTATGTCGGATGCCATAAGGGATCTCGCTGAATTGCTGTCACGCCTTCCCGGAGTGGGTAAGCGCTCGGCTCTCAGACTGACCTTTCATTTATTGAAGTCGCCCAAAGAGTATCTTGTACATCTTGGAGAAACTATAGCCGGCATTAAAGATGCGGTAAAGCCTTGTTCTCTATGTCGAACGCTTTCGGATAGTAATCCTTGTTTTATCTGTACTGATTTAAAACGTGACAGAAGCCAGATATGTGTGGTTGCCGGCGTTCAGGATTTGTGGGCGATAGAGGAAAGCGGTTCATATCGAGGTCTTTACCATGTCTTGCACGGTCTTTTTGCTCCTTTGGACGGAATAGGCCCTGATGATTTAAAGATGGATTTGTTGTATAATCGGGTTAAAAGCGAGCGGCCTCAAGAGATTATTGTTGCAGTTCGACCGTCTGTGGAGGGAGAAGCCACAGCGTTGTTGGTCCATCAGACTCTTGCTGAGTTGGGTGTTAGAATATCGAGAATAGCATCAGGTATTTCTTACGGCGGTGAACTGGAGTATGCGGATCGTATGACTCTAGGGAGGGCATTTGACGGACGAAGGGAAATGTAATGAAATTAAAAACGCCTATAGCGTTAGTTCTAACTATTAGTGTGTGGTCAGCCTGCGGACCGGTTCCGAAACCTAAGGATGCATATTCAAGCAGCGAAGATATTATAGGTGCTGTAAAAGAAAAATCAAAGAGTGCCGAATCATTTAGAATAGTAGGCAGGGTGGACCATTTTGGAGAAAAACATAGGATTCAAGGCAAAGCCTTCTTTTTCTCTAAGCTGCCTGATAAGCTTAGAATTGAGTTAGTATCTCCTTTTAACAGTCCGCTCAATGTTCTTACTGTAAACGAAAAAGAATTTGCTCTACATGACATACGGGAAGCCAAATATATGACCGGCCCGGCGGAGCCTTGCAATATCGCGAGGCTTATACAAATACCACTCCCTTCATCTGATGTTATTCGCATATTGCTTGGATATTCACCGATTATGGAAGGAAAATCAAAAGTAGAATGGGATACCGCAGGTTTCTATCGAGTTACAATAACTGACAAGGATCGAGTTCAGAAATTGGAAATAGGACCTGACAAAAACACCTTGCCGGTTTTCCGTTCTGTTTTGGAAGATAAAGAGGGAATAGTTTTTGACATTACCTATTCACGCCATCAAACGGTTTCGGGAGTATCCGTGCCCCACGAGATAAGAGTAAAAATGCCAAGAGAAAAGGCTGATCTTCTAATAAGATATAATACGGGAGAAGTTGAGTTTAATGTTGAGCTTCCGCCTGATTCTTGGGAACAAGCACCTCCCGCAGGGTTGGAAGTCGAACACGTTACGTGTTCATAATAATGAAAGAAATCAAAACATGAGCAATCAAGAAATTGCAAAAGAGAACTTCAACGAAGGACGAAACTTAAACTGCTCGCAAGCGGTATTTTCTGCATTTTCGGAACAATATGGACTTGATGCTAAAACTGCTCGCAAAACTGCAGCAGCCTTCGGCGGAGGACTAGGCCGAACACAAGGCATATGCGGTGCTGTTTCCGGAGCATTAATGGTAATAGGTCTAAAATACTATTCCGATGAGAACAGTTCAGAGACAAAGAATCTCTGCTATCAAAAAGCTAGGGATTTTATGGAGGCATTTGTTGCAAAAAGGGGTTCTGCGGTCTGCCGAGATCTTTTGGGAACGGATCTTGATGAAGCAAAAAAACAAAATCTTTTTGCCACAGTCTGTCCTGATGCAGTCAGTACGGCTGCTGAAATTTTGGAAGACCTTATAAAATAGAGATAATAAGTACTCTATTCTGTTCTTGTATCCGGATTATTATTTCAACATAATAACCTTAAACTTTTTAACAATGAGATCTGTTTACCATTGAAGGGCGGAACAGAAGTTACACACATTTTACAGAATGCTAGTCATTAAATTGAGCGTTTTGGAGATTCTCCATCCAATTAAGGAATTTGTCTGTTTTATTGTAAGAAATTGTAGAACCCCAAAGCATTATTGCTGACAAAATAGCTGCTGACGGAATTGTTCCAATAACTACTTTTAGAATACTTTGCTTTAGTGATGCTTTAGATAAAATACGGCGCGGAGAGTTTTCTCTCAACAAAACAAATAGCACAACAACCAACACTGCAAATGCCGGAATTGTTAAGGTCCATAGACCGGGAGAATTGGTAACGGCGGCTGCAATATTCGGCGATAGTAATCCGCGCTTAAGAGCCGGAATGATCAAGTCGGGTAAGGGGTTTTTCATGTGTTCGGGTAGTTCGGCAAATACTGCTTGTACTATTTGATGGTAACAAATGCCGGCAACCATCAATCCCCTCGCTAAAGAAGAAAAAGTAAAAAACTTGGAAAGATATTCTACTGCAAAAGCACAAGGTATCATTGCGATTGCCATTACCGGAACCAGAAGACGCGGGCCGAAAGACCATCCGGCATACCAAGCTTTGGCACTGAAAATGAAAAGCAGGTAATAGACAAAAATCGAACCGATAAGAACGGCAAGCATAAGATTTTTTGTTCGCGCCATATAATATAGTCCCAAGGGAACAAGAATAAAAGTTGGAGATGTAGAGAGCAGTCCGCGATTCATGCTGAACATCGATCCAAATACAGCATCTGCTTTTGGAAAAGAAACTCCCGCAACTCCTGTATTGTGAAGTGCCTGTACTCCGGATGAAACAAGATTTTCATAAGGAAGAGCAAAGCAGTTTCCAAAGGCATACTTGTTATATAAAAGAAGAAGTATTGCAAAAGGCGCAGCTCCAAGAACAAAAAGAACAATTTCCTTTGGGTTTCGCCTCTTTTGATAGACAAGAAAGAAAAATAATAATGAGCACGGAACAATTGATTGGTATTCCGTAATCCCTGCCAATCCGGCTGCAAAACCGGAAAGGAGTAGACGAAGTCTTTTTCTACCGTTTTCGTTAGGTAACTGCAAATACATCGCCGACATTAAGGCAACGGCAGCTATCTGATGCCCGTAAAAGACAGTGCTGTAATGAAATGCCGAAGTTCCCAAAATCCAGCTGACAGAAACTATGTCTGATATTGCATTACAAATTTTTAAATTGCTAAGAAATCTTCTGAGAAGAAAGAATCCTGCTAGTCCTATTGGAATCATTAAAGCTCGACGCATAAGAGTAATTATATCTTCTATTGTCCAAGACCGCTTTGGACTAAAAATTCGAGCTGTTCCGTAAACAACAGCACCCAAGAAACTTGCACCGGGAGCCTTGTCGGTAAAATATCGACCATCATATTCGGCAATATCGACGGTTTTGCCGAATCTTTGGACAGAATTGTCGATAGAAAGGCTAAAATCATCTACCAAAGCGACCGATAAGTAAACCCTTGTACGCTCATTAGGAACAGTAATTTTGTCAAACATTGATGAGTAAAACAGAAGAACAATGACGGGTAGAAAAACAAGTCGGTTCATCTCTCCAACCTACATGATATTGCCGGCTCGCTCAATTAGACTGATCTAAAATAAGAGCTTCAGTTGATTTTCGACCGGTAAGATTAAAATCATGACGATAGTTATGGCCTGCTCCTGACATATCCACAAACACTGTCCTGAGACCTTGTTTTTTGATGCGTTTTATCGCATCCAAAGCGTGCTTACGATTTTTTGAAGTACTCATAGCCATTCCTATTCCTTTTATTCCGGCTTGTTTTAAAGAGAGAATGCCTGCATTGGTCAGTTTTTCGGCTCCGCCCTCCACCAAATACAAATATTTATATACACCCTTCTTGTCAGTTACAACTGCATGCGCAAGAATTGCTCCCAATGAAAACCCGACCAACATTCGTTCGTTGTCTACAATTAATTTAGGATATAGTTCCTTTAATGCTTGAACCGATGCTTCGATTTCTTTTATTACTGCAGCTGAGCCGCGATAGGTCCATCTGTCTTCAGAAATATGAGCATAAGGACTGGGAATACCTCTTGGACATAAAATCCATCCGTAAAATGCCGCTACGCGGTTCCATGTACTGCATTGCCACTCAGGTCTGTCATAGTTTCCGTGAAGCACTATAACGATGGGAGAACCTTCCGAAGTAAAAGTTTCCGGTCCGACATAAGATGCTGAACGAAATTCCTCCACTCTAAGATCTGTCGGTTCTCTTGGATAAACAACTTTCAGTTTTGGAATTTCAGGTTCTGATATTTCTTTGTTCTGTTGGATTTTCAATGTGTGTTCAGAAGACATCGCCGATTTTTCACTTTGAGAACAGGAAGAGTCAAACTCAGAAGTTGATGTTATCTTGTGACAGGAAATTCCTTGAAAAGCCAAAATGGTCGTTATTGTTATTAGGAAAATATATAATGATAACATTGAACTAGAGTCTATCGTAATTTTACTGGAAAATTACAATGAAATAGTGAAAAAAATGGACGAGTCCCGAAAAGTAATTTTCGGGACTGGAGAGGAAGGAATTTGAATGGCTTTTTGTAACAGCCTAATTTACCAGGAGGGAAGACAGTAAACTCTGCTGTCACACAGTAAAGATTCAATTATGAGAACTTGCAATTGGCGTTCCAAAAAAATCCCCAAATTGAATTCTTGATTATTTTTATCATTTTCATGCCTCAAAGTCTATATGTTCCATCTGTAGACTTCATTTTTAGGTCATTTTTGACACTATTATTGCAATAAAATCATAAATTGACCCGATTTGAATCACTTATATCTACCGAGTCTGCTGTCTATTCAACGACTAGGATAAGGAGATTATTTCGATTTTGAATGATTAAATTGCAAAATCGAAATGTCGCTTCCGGTAAGACGAAGAGCTAATGCTCTGAACGGATAAAAAGGTTCTTTGTTGGGAAATGATACAAATGAATTCGGCAAGAACAAACTGATTTGCCAATTCCCGCCTCCTTTTATGACTGCCGATTCTCCAAGCAATACAGCTAAGTCTTCTATTAATTCAGAAGCGCGTTGGGGAGAATTTGTAATAAATTGGTCCATAACGGTGATGTCAGCCGGAAGACCGATAGCCTGTTTAGAGGAATCTATACTGATACGTGCAGCTTCTGCGGCTCTTTTTGCAAGAAGCTTTGCTGCTTTTCCCGATTCTATTTGTTCAATTTCCGTTAGGTACTTTTTTGATTCTAATGCAATATTATTGTCTCCGACTTCAAGCAAAGCTTCAAATCTTGCTTTTGCATTTTTAAAATGAAACTTTCGTCCGCACATACGAGCAATTTCTAAATGCGCGCGAAAATTTCCGGGATCCAGCTTTGCTGATAAAATCATTGCAGATTCGGCTTCATTTTCGTAACCCATGTCATCTAGAACCCTTGCTTTGGTAAAAGCATGCAAGGATCGAACTTTGGGATGAAGTCTGTTTTCAATTTCGTTTAGGTGGGATAATGCATCTTGATACCGGCCTTCTTTGGCCATCTGTGCAGCTTTTCCCACAAGCTCAACATTTCTAATTCTTCGAGCATATATTAGCTTGATAATAGATTCTATAATACGTTGAAACACTATTATTCCATTTTAGATTTTAGGATTGCTTTCCCTTTGAAGCAGTTTCGGCAGAAGGAGGCACGGCTTTTTCAGGAATGGGAGGAAGTTCTAATTTTTCTCTCAGTTTGCTTTCAATTTTGAAAGCAATTTCTTTGTTATCGCGAATAAAGTCTTTTGCATTCTCTCGTCCCTGGCCGATACGTGTTCCTTCAAACGAATACCAAGCACCGCTTTTTTCAATCACATTGAGGTCGGCTCCCAAATCAATAAGATTTCCTTCTTTGCTTATGCCTTCGCCGTACATGATATCAAATTCTACTTCTTTAAACGGAGGTGCCAATTTGTTTTTTACTACTTTTATGCGAGTTCTACTTCCGACTATGTTTTCACCTTGTTTTATAGCACCAACTCTCCGTATATCTATTCTTTGAGATGCGTAGAACTTGAGTGCGTTGCCTCCAGTGGTGGTTTCCGGACTGCCGAACATAACGCCAATTTTCATGCGTATTTGATTGATAAACATTATACAGGTATTTGATTTTGAGAGATTGCCGGTCAGTTTTCTTAGCGCCTGACTCATAAGTCGAGCTTGTAGTCCCATATGGGAGTCTCCCATTTCTCCTTCTAATTCTGCTTTTGGAGTAAGAGCCGCTACAGAATCTACCACTATGAGGTCTACTGCTCCGGACTTTACCAACATATCTGTTATTTCCAGTGCCTGTTCGCCGCAGTCAGGTTGAGAGACTAGCAATTCAGAGGTATTAACTCCGAGCTTTTTCGCATAGGAAATATCCAAAGCATGCTCTGCATCAATAAAAGCACACACTCCGCCCATTTTTTGTGCCTCAGCTACAGCATGCAGGGTGAGAGTGGTTTTCCCTGAAGATTCCGGTCCGTAAATCTCTATGATCCTTCCTCTTGGATAGCCGCCTACTCCCAACACAGCGTCCAGTCCGATTGCTCCGGACGGAATAGTCAATATGTCATCGAAAAAGCTATGACCTTCGCCGAGACGCATAATTGAACCCTTACCGTATGCCTTTTCTATTGAGCTTACAGCCAGTTCCAAGGCTTTGTCTGAATCCTTTTTCGGTGTAGGTTTCATTTAGTTTTCTCCCTTATCATTGTTAATGTTTGATTCTATCTCAACAACAGCTGACGGATTGTTGTTGGTGTTGTCGGTTGTTTGAATAGTTGTTTTGATTTCTGTTTGTCTCGTCGATTTGTCGGCAGTTTTTTGAAACGGTAATGACCAAAGTGAAGTATATTCCGCTCCGGTCGGATAAAGGTCGCTTCTAAAACAATGTATCTGCCTTATAGTTCCTGTGCCGAATGTACGCGCAGCTTCATCTTGAAAACATCCGGCAGATGCACCCGGAGGAGAGGATTTAACCCTTCCAATGGTAACATGAGCAGCAAACGGTCGGTTATCGAAATAAAAACCGGCGGTTTCTAATCGTTGACGTACGGTATTATAAAGCAGAGTCAGCTTGTCGGTTCCTTCACCCAATCCGGCCCATATTATCTTGGGATTTGTTGCGTCAGGAAATGCACCCATACCCAATACCGTAAGATCAAATAACTCTGTTTCATCGGTAATAGGTTTAAGCATATCTTTTAAAGCAGCCGCCATTGGTTCGGTAATCTCTCCCAAAAACAACAGGGTCATATGTATATTAGGCGGGGGGATCCATCGAACAATCATTCCGGCTTCTTTACACCGTTCCTTAAGCAATTTTTGAGATGCTGCTAGGTTTTCGGCTATTTCCAAACTCAATTTTAGAGCTAAAAAGCAACGCATTGTTTTCATAATATCTCCCGGCTTAATGGCCTAACGCACTTCTAAAAGCATGTTCGAAGCAATTAAGCAACCGAACTTTTTTGCCGGTTACACTGTTTTTGTTCAGCAATGATTACAACTGAACAAAATATCAGCTATCATTATCCTTCTTTTGCTCTGTGATCAAGTTTTTTGACCTTGTACAATTTTGCTCCAGCCCAAATAAGACCCATTGAAGTAAACATACATACAAAGAGGAGTGCTCCGAGTGTAACCTTAAGAGGAAGTTCTGAGCTTTCTGATACCTTAAACAGTCCTACCTTAACTGTTTCATCCTTGTAGGGCAAAGACTCCATGACTGAAATATAGAGGTTATTTATAGATAACTCCGGAACAGCGGCAACAACAAAATCTCTGATATTTTGCTCTACAGTTGGAGAACCCGACGTTTTTTGCACTAGAATTGCTGCTTTGCTTTGTTCTTGCGGATTTGAGGATAAAATTGATTTGTCGGCCAAATTTAGATGAACACGAGCTTTGACTACTCCTGGCATAGTCTCAATTGATTTTTCGATTCTTGCTGACAAAGAACGCTCTCTGGATAGCTTTTGATCTTCAGGACCTGAAAATAATGATAATCCTTCGCGTTCTTCTGATTGGACAGAAGGTGTCGTTATGCTTTCATAATCAGGTGACATGCAACCGATTAAACAGATAAGAAAGATAGCGCACACCGAAACAATACTATAGCTGTAGCATTGTGGCAAAAAGTTCATTTTCTATCTCAATAAATTTCAAAATACCATGAAGCTGCGGTTCGGGGAGCAGTCGATTGTGGAAATTTGATTGAACGAACAACAGATTGAACACATTTTTGCAACTTATCATTGCCCTGAGATACCGAAATTCCCATGACACGACCGTCTCCGGCTATCGCGATATTCATGTCAACTCTCTTAATAGTTTGTCCGGCCATGCATGGTAGAAATCTTCTCACATTGCGATCCATTATATTGGTTATATCCTGAGGAGTAAGTTGCTGTTGACCGCCTCCGCTTTTGGCACTTCCCAAATCTACGCCCATGTTCATGGCTTCTTCGTAGGTCATACCGTCCACAAACATTCCTTTGCCGCCGCCGCCGCCGCTACCGCCGCCGCCGCCTCTTCGACCGCCTTTTGATCCTCTGGTATCTCCTTTGGCTATGAGATTACCTCCGGTCTTTAGTTTTATTTCTCCGCTATCCAAAGCGGCGGCCATTTCTTCCGGTGTATAAGTCTTCTCTGCACGCAAAGTTCTGCTCAGAAGATATGCACCTACCGCCAGTCCTATAACGCCTACAACAATCAAGACGATAAGCCAGCCGGCCATTGCTCCTCTAACCTCTGCTTTTTCAGCTCTTACTCTTGCAGCTTCTTCTTCCTGTTGTTTTTTCTTAATTCTATATCTTTCAATATAAGGTAAAAATTCATCCCAGGTTCGAAGTTTCTTTCTTACTCCGGTATCCATGTCTAAAAGCTGATGTTTCCCTTCAACCTCACCGAGAAGAATCATTTGAACGAGCTCTCTGTCGGTAAAAGGACCGTGATCGAATTTATCTTTTTGAACCATCCATTTTGCGGCTTCAGAGCTGCTGAGTCCGCTTAGAAGTTCCCCCATATCTATTGTAGATACGTTTCCTTGATTTGGCGTGCTAAGGTTGGATCTGTTGGGAGGCGGCGGCAGTCCCGGTGCATCCAGCATAGAAGAACCGCTGACAGGTGTTGAAAGAGGTTTCGCTTCTTGATGTGATTTTGATTTAGACGCAGCCATCGCCTGCAAATCAATTTCAACATTGATGCCTAAATCATCGTCAACAGCTATTTCAAACTCATCATCTTCGGTATCGTGACTTTGAACCAGCTCCGCAACGGCGCTTTTTAGCGACTCTGCTGCTGAGAATCGCTGAGCAGGATCCCTTCCCATGCATCGTGCAATAACTTGGTCGACATCGGCAGAGAATCCAAGACTGCTTGGAGCTGCAAGCGGAACGGCCGGTAATCGTCCGGTAAGAAGCTCATAAAACAAAGCTCCGACAGAATATATGTCAGCTTCCGGACCGGCAGGAGTTGTTGAATTGCCGCTTATTTCCGGAGCCCAAAAAATAGATTCGTCTGTATCTCGTCCAGGATAACCTTTAATTTCACGTCTGAGTAATGACAGAGCAAAATCACATACTTTTACTCTTCCTGACGTGTTTACTAAAATTACGCAAGGACTCAAAGTGCCGTGAAAACCGTGTTCGTGGGCATAGGATAAAGCGTTGCATACGTGACCTATGATATTGTAAGCGCCTTTAAAGGAAAATCTCTTTCCTGCTTTCATTCTTTTTTCGAGAAGAGAACGAAGATTTTCGCCTTCAATCCATTCAGAAGCGATAAAAAGCAATGAGTCATCGTGTACACCCATACCGAAAGTTGACTGTATGTTTCTGTGAGTAAGGGTTGAATTATCACGAACGCTCTGTCTGAGGCCGTCCAATTGTGTCTCAGATTTGATAACATCAAGAGGAATAACCCTTAAAGAGACCGGTTTTTGGGTTTTTATATCAACGGCTTTATATAGTTGCCCAAGGTCCGGTTTCCCTACGGGGGTTTCTATTGAAAATCTATCACTAAGAACTGTCCCATGAGTAAGAATCTGTTGCTTCATTACCCTCACCTTCTATTCCGCCCTGCTTTTTGACTAGAATATAGAGGCAGGGGAGGCGGTTACATTTTCAAAATCAACTGTCAATGCGAAACGTTATCTTTGGTAAATCCGTTCGCAGCTTTATGCTTTTATCATTAAAAACCATTTCTATGCAAAGCCAACTTATTATCATTAGGCAAATGCAGCTCCAAAAATAACGACCTGTTTGTATTAAACTTAACAATAACTCGTCGAAGATGATATGACAGGGGGTGAAAGGCAATACATGACATATCGATTCATCCTCTCATTGTTGTTTGTATTTTTAACAAGCATCATTGCTGCGCCTTTAAAGGCATTGGATCTATCCGAAAATGAGATAAAAACTCTTACCGAAGGTAAAATTGTAATAAAACCGTTACCGCAATCAAAAAAAGGCGGCTTTTTTGGTGGGGCGGGTTTTATCGTTGTAAATGCTTCGTTGGAAGAAGTTTGGAAAGCTCTTGTGGATTACTCGTTATATCCCAAAATTTTTCCTCGTACGGTAGACGCAAAAGAGCTTTTTCGAAAGGATGAGTCTTCGCTTATACGTGTTCTTTTAGGATATAAAATTCTAAGTGTTCAATATGACCTCATAATTCAGAAAGATTGGAATAAAAAAACTATAACCTTTAATTTGCAGGAGGGAAAACCTCATGATTTGGATACCACCAAAGGATATTGGCAGTTAATACCCCAGCCGGGCGGTAGAACAATGGTAGCATATGTAGTTGCGGTTCAGATTCCAAGAGGAATTAGTGCGTTTCTTGGTAAGTCAATGGATCAAACTCTTGAAAATAACATAATCGGCCTTCCCAAATATCTTAAAAAGTGGGTTGAGAATTCCCAAAAAAACAGACCGGAACAGATAAAGACAACAACAAACAGATAAAACAATCGGTTAAATGCAATACCGAATATTTTCTCAAAAATCACAAACAGAACAAAAAACGTGTAACTTGAGAGAATAATCATACGTCCGCAAGATCTGTTTCCAAAGACGTTTTATTGGTGATTGTTTTCCTAATTTATCAATTATATCGTAAAGATCCGCGTTGGGGGTTCGGTGATCGAGGGGTTCGGTGATCGAGGGTTCGGTGATCGAGGGCGACGATCGAGGATGGCTGATGCTCCTTGAAAGTCGGTGTTCATAATGTTTTTTAGAAATTCAAACAGATATGCATTCCGCTAAATATGTTGGGTTAACGCCATTTTACCTGTTTTCTTGTCTTGAAACCTTTAGGGCGGCTACAAATTCGGTGGCGGTTTTTGCTTCGATTATTCGTTTAAGAGCAGTGTCGTTTGCGAACGTTTTGGCTATGTCTGCATAGATTTGAAGCAAAAGTGTGTTGGCGGAAGAAGGGGCGAGCAGCAACACAACAACACGAGCAGGAATTCCGTCGGGTGCATCGAAGTCGATACCTTCTTCTGAAATACCCACTACAATCATGGGTTTTCTTATTCCGGCTATTCGAGCGTGAGGTATTGCCAGCCCGCTTCCTATACCGGTGTGCAGCGTGGCTTCCCTTTCTAAAACCGCTTGGGTTGCTTTTTTCGCGTCAATTGCTCCTTTTGAAGCTGTCGCTATTTGATTTGTCAGATATTCAATTGCCTGCTCACGATCTATACCGTCACTTAAACGAACCGGAAATCTAAGTTTTAGAAATCGAACAAAAGAGTCAGGTCCTGTCAGGCGAAGCACTCGTTTGATCATGGGACCGCTCATGAGTGAGGTAACCAAGGCCATAATTACCAACGCGACAAAGGTCTTTATAGTGTAAAGCAACTACGCCTAAAATGATTTCCATAGCGCCGCGGGCATTCATTGCGTAACCGACTGCCAGAGAATCTCGACGGCTCATTCTTGAGAGCTTTCCTCCCAAAAGAGAACCGCCGACCTTACCTATGGTTGCTACAGCGATAATCACTATGACCAAAGGCAAATCAAAATGCATTACAAAGTTAATTTTTAATCCTATGGATGCGAAAAACAAAGGAGCAAAGAAGTTGGAAATAAAAGTTTCAAAAGCAAAACGTGTTTTTTCGCTCATATGCTTGGAGTCTCCCAAGGCAATGCCGCAGAAGAAAGCTCCAAAAAGAGCGTGTATTCCTATCCATTCTGTAAATGATGCGGAAATCAAAGCCAGAGAAATTCCGATGCCGATAATACCTCCGGGCCAAGACCAATGAGCCTGAATAAAAGGAAGAAGCTTATCAAGAAGCTTTCTGATAACAGTGAGCATTGTAACTGCAAATACAAGTGTCAGTAGAACTGTTTCAAAAACCGAAAACCTGGGATTGACTCCTATCATACTTAGAATCAAAGCAAAAACACACCATCCGACAACATCTTGTATAATAGCGGCCGGCATTACGATCATTCCCAAATCCGTTCGATACAAATTTAAATCCATAAGGGTTTTGGCAATGACCGGTAGAGCCGAAATGCTTAATGCAACAGCTATAAAAAGTTGAAATACCGATTGAGGTTGATGATGTCCCATTCCGAAAAAAGAAGGAAAAGCACCTGCTATTCCGAAACCGATGACAAAAGGAACAATAATGCCCGTAAAGCTTATGAAAAAAGCGGTTCTGCCTTGTTTGAAGACATTTGAAAGGTCCACTTCCATTCCGGAGGACAACAAAAAAAGTGCGAGAGATATAGCTACAAAGCCGTTTAATACCTCTGCATTTGTTCCAGATAAAGGAAACATGGTTTGCCAAAAAAAAGGAAACATAGAACCTAAAACAGTGGGACCCAAAAGTATACCGGCCGAAATTTCACCCAACACTGTGGGAAAGCCTAGCATTCTGGCTATCTCACCGAAAAGACGAGCTGCTGCGAGCAGAACTCCGATACTCAGCAAAAAAAATACTTGGCTGTGCTCCATGCTTAGCTTCTGATCCCTTTGTCAGTCAAAGTTAGATCTATATTATCCCTACAAATAACACGTAAAAACCCAAAGCGTCTATTATGAAAAAGCTATTTGCTAAACGAGCCTTCAGTATTGCCTTTCAGCATTACCTTTAAGCATTGCTTCGGCAATGTCTGACATACGAAAGTGTTTGCTTCGTTCCGCTAAAAGGATTGCTCGAAGGCGATCATAGGCTTCGTCCAGCTTGTCATTTACAATCAGGTAATCAAACAAGGCGTGATTTCCTATTTCCTCTAGGGCAGCGTTAAAGCGTCTTTCTAAGGATTGCGGGGTTTCGGTGCCGCGATTGCGTAGTCTCATATATAATTCTTCAATCGAAGGAGGTAATACAAATACCGCTGCCGCATGAGGGTATTGATTTTTTATGAGCTTTGCTCCCTGAAAATCCACATCGAAAATCAAGTCTGTTTTTGCATCTTCAGCTCTTTGAACTTCAGACTTTGCTGTTCCGTAGCGGTTGCCGTGAACAAACGCCCATTCGATGAACATGTTTTCGTCGACCATTCTTTCAAAAGTATCAACATCAACAAAATTGTAGTCTTTGCCGTTTATTTCATTCGGTCGAGGGGGTCTGGTGGTGTGCGATATAGAAAAAGTAAGCGATGTAAACTCTAAGAGAAGCCTGTTACATAACGTAGTTTTTCCTGCTCCTGACGGAGATGATACGATGAGAAGAAGGGGAGTATGTTTCATTAAAGTGCCTGCTATTCAATGTTTTGCGATATTTCGCGCATTTTTTCCAAATTAGCTTTTATTTCTATTACTGCCTCTGCCGCTTTTGGGAGCGGCGTTTTAGAAGCTACCGTATTCGCTTCCCTTCCCAGTTCCTGAATAAGAAATTCCAATTTGCGACCGACCGGACCTTCTTGACTGACCGTTTCTGTCAATTGACAAAGGTGACTGGAGAGTCGGGTAATTTCTTCGGTAACATCAGATCGATCAGCCAAAAGGGCAATTTCGGAAATTATTCGACCTTGGTCCATTTCGATGTCGATTTTTAGGTCTTTGAAGAGAGAAGAAACCTTTTCTTTTAGTTTTGCAGTTGCTTGCAAAGACCATCCGTTGCAGACTTCGGACAAGGTTCCTATCTGCGTTCTCAAATTCTCAATTAATGTCGACAGCTTTGCCGCCATTGCCTTTCCTTCGGCCTCTCTCATGGCAGTCAAAGAAGAAACCGCTTGTTCAAAAGCTCGGCGAATGGACGATTCCAAAATCTTCTCATCTTCTATTCTGGGAGTAGTAAAGATGTCCGGAGCGCCGGCTAAAACGGATACGAGATCCGTCAATACCAAATCTTTTTCCTTCGCAATTTCAACAAGACTATCCAAGTGCGCTCTGAGAGCGCCCCGATCAATAGCCGTTGAACCTCCCAATACCCCTTCGTACCATAAATTAACGGCGCAGTAGCCTCTGTTTAGTTTTTCGCGCAGCAGCTTTTCGACTATTGCCTCTCCGGCCAGAAGCTCTCTTGGTGCACGAGTTCTAATCTCCAAAAATCGGTGGTTTACTGTTTTAATTTCAACCGCCAAGTATCCGTCGTTAAGTGCAGCCTTACCGCTGCCGAATCCGGTCATGCTTTGCATTAAAACCCCTGTTTATTGATAACAATCTGCCTCAAACACAAATTACTTAAAAAGGTTATTTAGTTTGCTCTTAGCAGATGAAATGTCCGATGCTTCCTGTGCCCCGTTTTTAAAGGTAAAATGGGTGCAATAGTTGGTTCTTTCTCGATCTGTTATATATTCGGTGACGTGTTCTCGACATTGATTGTGAGAGCCCGGATCCCAATATTCACAGTTTTTGCATACATGCATATCCGCAGAGCAGTGCGGACATAGATCCGTGCGTTGCATTTTAATTCTGTTAAAATCGACCTCGTTTCCGCATTTAAAGCAGTAATGATGCCTTTCTTCTATCTTTGGAATGAACATTTTTAAACCTTTCTTATCGCAACTTCGATCACCTTACACTTTGAAAGTGTTTTCTCGGTGCCGGATATGCGATACAATATCCGACATGACGAGAATAACACCAAGGGTTTTTCGCGCAAGATGGGGCTTTTTAGAAATTATTTTTATATTTAGCTTATCAATAACCGGATGTCTTTCTACTGAGGATAGAAGCACGCCTTCAGAGCTTATACTGTTTCCGGCATCGTCGGTGAGGGGAGATGTTATTTCGGTAACCCTGACCCTTCCTAAAATCAAATTGGACAAATGCGATATCGGTGACACCGAGCAGTCCTTGGAATTTGTTGACTCTGACGGTACAAAGTCGGTTACTGTGCACAGCATTGATAGGCTGTTACTTTCTCCTGATAGTCTTAGAGCCTATATAGCAATAGATTCTGATGCGGCATTGGGGAAAGCAGCAGTGTCGTTTAAATGTAATAAAAACACAGTTTTAACAGGATCTTTTAGAATAGAAGATATTCCTTCTGAGATAACACTGACCGCTTCACCTGAAACCGTTGCGGCCGGCTCCTTCGGTAGAGTAATTATAATTAAATCAAATTATCCTTTCTTTACGGATGATACGGAGTTCTTTTTTAGCTGGAAAGACTATATAAAAGTAACAAACAAACGGCGTTTAGACGCATATTCGCTTGGGCAAGAAGTTGAAATTACACTGGATATTGATCCGCTAATCCCGTTGGGAGATCTTAGAATATCTGCTTCTTCTTCAGGGCGAATTGCTGAAGGTATAATACGTATTACTGACAGGGTAAACTCAACAGTAAACGTAACTCCGGACAGGGTTCAACGACAATCAGTTAACGAGACCGGTCCTCCTATCTATGATGTTATGATCGAGGGTGAAGGTATTGATTTTGTTCGTTCGGACAACACAGGTTCGGAGACTGATCAGAATAAACCTTTGATATCATTTCCTGAAAACCCGGGGATTACTGTTCTTGATGATGTACAAGTTATAGAACTTACCGATGATAACAAAGTTGTAAAAGCGGTTAAGGCGCAAATTAGAGTTGATTCATTGGCGACTCTGGGTGTTACGCCTCTATATATAAAATCGGGCAAGCAAGAGGCTTGGACCAATTTTACAGTGCTTTTGCCCAGCGGAACACCGATGTTAAAAATTGTCGGTCCGAGAACTGTATCGAGAAACGGTGTTTTTGTGACTGTTTTTGTTGATGCAATAAATTTTACATTTGAGGGAATGAAAAATGTAATATGCAAAGAAGCCGGATGCGCGATTCAAAATATTACAGTCGATCCCATCGGTTACAAAAGTATGTCAATGGAGGTTCGCGTAGCTGCGGAATCATCTGACTCATACGTAACTGTGGAAGTTGAAATGCCTGATTTCACTGTTCGAGAATATCTGGCTACAAAAGCATCGGATGCCTCCGTCTTGATTCTTAATCCTAACTCTATAAAACAAGGGGATCGTGCACAGCAGGAAGTGTTTTTTACATTTTCGGACGGTACTCTTTTCTCTGCAAATCCTACGGTTCAAGTGTCGCCTCGCTCCGGTCTACGCATAAATAAGACAGCTCTGGTTTCTGACATGGGCAGCTTAATCGTTTGGTTTGACGTGGCCGATGATGCACCGACCGGACCTTCCTATATTTCTGTGGGGTCAGGGGGCAATATATATGCGGCACCGTTAAGAATAGAAGCGATTAGTAAAGATGTTCCTCAAATGACCCTCTTGCCGGGAGCTATTTTGAGAAAGCGTGACACAATTCTTATTCGTGTCCAAGGTACCGGCTTTGATCTTCCTTCTTCTATTGAAGGATATTCTTTTGATGATCCCGGGCTTAAGATCTCTTCAGTGAATGCGGATTCAGACGGAAGCGTTCTCTTGACGGTTGAAGTTAGTCCGCTTGCCAGAAAGGACATGGCTGTTCTCTATGCCAAAAGTCTTACCGGGCAAGCTGCTGTTACTTTCAGAACCTTGGAACATAACAGAATTCCGATACTTCGTCCCGAGCCTGTCACGGTAAGTCGCATGGCCGGAGGAGGAAATACTTCAACAATTACCATTTACCACCCTGACATTGTTTTTGACATGCCGGTTGTAGACGTCAACGACAACATAGGTGCTGAGGTAATGAGAGTTTCAGGCGGTCAGTCATTGGTTTTTGACCTTCGGGTTGATCCTGTAGGATTAGGAGGCTGGATCGGTTTAACAATTAAAAACGGAGCGCAAAACTATTTAGCGCCGATTCTGATTGATGCCGGAGGTGACTCTACCTTAACTGCCAGAATGAATCCTGAAATGGTATTTCCCGGTACTGAAAGGCTTACAGTTACAGCTGTACTGCCTTCCGGCATGAAAGTAGATCCAGGTATACTCAGTGTTCATACCGCTCATCCCGGCGCATATGTTTCCAAAGCGCGATCTGTGTCAGAAAACTCTGTTGTATTTATTTTGGATGTGACGCACAACGCAGTAGAGCTCGGAGGCAATCAAATACCTATCTACATTACTACTTCGGACGGAGCAGGGTTGGGATATATTTTCATTTCCGGAGTGTCTGTCAGCTCGATTTCGGACGGACAAGTTTGGCAGGGTGTTTTTAATGCAAAAACCTTTACCAATTTTCGTGTTGAGGATCCAGGACCTTTTCCCTCATTCCTTCAGATCATTTCCGAAGATGCCGTGTTAGGTGATCCGTTGCTTACAATGACGGCCGATAACAATCTAAATATCGCAGGTAAGTCCGATAACGGTTTAATTTGGATGATGAACAAAAACCCCAGATGGATGAGTATTTATAGCGAACAAGGTTTACCGTTCGGTATCGTTAATGTTCGCTCTCAAGGTAGAAAAAGCACAGAAGAAAACGTTACTGCAGACGACAATGAATGGATTGTTAAAAATGATCCTTGCAAAACGCCGTTTTTGGGAAGAGGCGCAATACAAGGTGCATTAGATGTTGATACTATAAGAATGGAAAAACCAACGTGTCGCCTGATATCCTTTACGGCAGCCAGGGATCTGGCCGACCGGCCCTGGGAAACCCCGGACCTGAAAATGAGATATTGGGAGGTTTCCGGGATCGGAAGTAACGATTCGCCAATTCTAATAGGAGAGGATTCAGGAGGTTTGCGCAAAGATCCAATACTGACGGTTGATCCCGGCATTGTTTCGGATGACAAAGAAATAACCGTTACACTTAGCGGTGAAATGGGAAGTACCGGAGCATATATGGTGCAGATTCGGCGTCCCTATACTATACAGGAGTTTTCAGCTGACCCTGACAGTCCTTTCATTGAAATTGCTATACCCAAGGACGCAGATCTTAGTTTGTTGGAAATTGTTTTAATTGATACCGAAACAGATGTTGAAATCGACAGGTATGTTCCGGCAAGTGATTCTGAAATTGTAAACGACGGAATAATAGTAATATCCGGAACACAAATGGAAGAATCCGATGCTGTGCACAACGCGGCCGCGCTCCCGTCAGATTCAAGCTTTGCAATTCAATTGTTCTATGCCCAAGAGTTGTTAGACGCAGTACAAGTAGGAAGAGGCACGGTATCCTATGGAGAAGGCAATTCGGTTATTACAAATACCTCCGCTAAAACTTTCTTTCGAATAGCAAACATAGACACTAACGACAACGCCTCAGATTTTGCCGCAACCTATATACGTACGCCAGGAAAGTAACGGCTAGGTTATCTGCATTTCTTAAAAATGAGTCTATTTTTTTTTACATAACAAAAGCAGAATCATGCATAAGGCTTATTCTTTTTTTCCCAGAATAAAGCGATAAAGGCCGCCGCCTAAAACTGCGCCGCCAGAACAGCCATAGTTGTGTGACAGCCCATCCTCCGGCAAAAACGGCTACGCCTGTGCTTCTCGCAGGGTTTACAGATGTATTGGTAACGGGAATACTTATTAAGTGAATAAGAGTAAGACAAAGACCGATAGCAATCGGTGCAAATCCTTTGGGTGCTCTCTCGTCGGTAGCTCCCATTATCACCACTAGAAACATGAGCGTCATTACGATTTCGCAAACAATGCAAGCTATAAGAGAATATTGTCCAGGAGAGTGTTCGGCAAAACCGTTGGATGCAAAACCTGCCGTAACATCAAATCCGGCCTGGCCTGAGGCAATAAGATATAACACTCCTCCGGCAGCAATTCCTCCGACTACTTGAGCGGAGATATAAGGAAACAGATCCTTTGCCGGAAAGCGTCCGCCTGCCCATAGACCGATAGAAACGGCGGGATTAAGATGGCAGCCGGAAATATGGCCCACTGCAAAAGCCATGGTCAATACAGTTAAGCCGAAAGCCAAAGAAACTCCAAGCAGACCTATACCTACACCAGGAAATGCAGCAGCCAAAACAGCACTGCCGCATCCTCCAAGCACAAGCCAAAATGTTCCGATAAATTCAGCACCGACTTTGTTAACCATATCTATGCTCCTTTCGTTGAACAGCATGAAAAAAGATTATGCATGATACCATGGCATCAATCTATTAGTAGTGCAACAATCAATACTATATAGCATCTCAAACAGGTCTTCGTTTAAGAGCGAAACTGAGCAGAACTGACAGATGTTTTTCTCATTTTTATTTTCAATACTTTTCCTTATATATTTTGCGTATTCACTTATTCTATTTAATATATAAAAATTAGAATTCATTGAGTACATCCACCCATTTTTACGAAAGTCTTCCACTATCAGTACAAAAGGGAATTGAGGAGTCTTCCCTGTATACCTGGAGAAAAGAATGATTAGAATTGTAGCCTTAAGGTTATTTATGTTTGCTGTCTTTGGGATTGCAGTTTTAATGTGTACAGATTCGGACAGCAATAACGATGTTGCTGACACTGAGTCTGATTTAACAAGCCAAACAGACGCTGACGCTGACGCTGACGCTGATGCTGATACTG
>CAYWLQ010000001.1:46277-90917 GCA_964458775.1 uncultured Myxococcales bacterium
ATGCCGATTCGGATACTGACGCTGACGCCGATGCTGATGCTGATTCGGATACTGATGCCGATTCGGATACTGACGCTGAC
Organism: uncultured Myxococcales bacterium; assembly: GCA_964458775.1. Lineage (GTDB taxonomy): Bacteria > Myxococcota_A > Polyangia > JAAYKL01 > JAAYKL01 > CAYWLQ01. The sequence goes on from CAYWLQ010000001.1 coordinate 46,358, forward strand.
GCCGATGCTGATGCTGATTCGGATACTGACGCTGACGCTGACGCTGACGCTGATGCTGATGCTGATGCTGATGCTGATGCTGACGCTGATGCTGACGCTGATGCGGATACAGATGCAGACACGGATACGGATGCGGACACGGATACAGACACAGATTCGGATGGAGATTATCAACCTTGTCCGAGGGACGGTAGTCCTTGCAAAATTTTGCCTTTTGGTGATTCTATTACCTGGGGAGTGGGGGATGAAGGAAATGCAGGATATCGCGGACCGTTGTTTAGTAAAGCTGTTAATGCAGGCAAGGAAATTACCTTTACCGGTTCTCTCTCTAACGGACCGAATACTGTTTCAGGGCAAAGCTTTCCCAAAAAAAACCAAGGGCACAGCGGCTGGGGTATTTCTACCGTAACTACTTGGAGCGGAGGTAATGCAGGCATTGCCAGTGTTTTTCCTAGTCCGGCTATGGATAACTCCAGCGGCGGAACGCCTCATATTATTTTGCTTCACATCGGCACTAATGATTGTACCGAATCGTCCGCTGCGGAGATGACGGATAGACTCGGAGGTTTAATGGACAAAATTGCCGCAGGTGCTCCGGAGGCTCTTTTGGTTGTTGCGAAGATTATTCCTCTTGCGTGGGGAAACAATGTTATTAATCCTTACAACAATGCAATTCCGGGCCTTGTTGAAACTCGCGCCGCTGCCGGAAAGCATATCATATGGGTGGATATAAACACCGGATGGAACTACTCTACAATGATGGCGTCGGACAATATTCATCCAAACAGCAACGGTTATCAGTTTATGGCAGACAGATGGTTTGACGGAATCAAAGAATTTCTTCCATAGATCAGTTCTATCAATATCCAAAAACTCCGGATTGGCGGCGAAATGGATGTAGGATAAAATCGAAGTATTTCGCCGCCGATTTTTTGAGGTTCATTCTTGTTTGTTCATGAATAAATAAACAGTTATCACAGGGACTTATTGGTTTCCTATATTGCTGAAAGCGGACGGCCCGAAAATTGCTTAGTTTTCGGAACATGAATCAAGACAGGTCAGTTTCGATTGTTGTTAAGAAAGGTTGTGAGGTAGTTGCTTCTTATGCTTTTTCTTTTGGACAAGAACTTATTATAGGAAGAGACGAAAAGTCGGACATATATCTCAGTTCTTTTGAGGTGTCACGACGTCACGCAATAGTTCGTTTAGAAGAAGAAAAGATCGCTGTTTATGACCGTTCACAAAATGGAATTTTTATTGAGTCGTGTCGACTGGAAAGCTTTTCCTATGTTGATTACGGTACTGTGCTTCATATCGAACCTTTTGATGTTGTTTTGGGATCTGCAACAGTTATTAAACAAGAAAGTACAGAATATTATTATCGCTTAGTACATGAGCGATTAGTAGAAAACATAGATTTAGATGTTTTACGTAAAAACAACGAAGATTTACGTCCGAGAGTTGAGTCGGCAATTGAAAGAATTGCGGCAGCTGAGAGAATTCCTTCTCACATAAATCTTACACAAATGACTAAAGATGTTGCTGACGAAGCACTGGGGCTAGGACCTCTTGAAAAGCTTCTTAGTGATGAAAAGGTTTCGGAAATAATGGTGGTGGATCCTTTTTGTATTTTTGCAGAGAGAAGCGGAAAACTAGAGAAAACCGATCTTTCGTTTACATCTGAAAAAGCAGTTCGCACTGTTATTGATAGAATTATTGCTCCTCTCGGACGCAGAATTGATGAGTTGTCTCCCATGGTTGATGCCAGACTTCCCGACGGGTCTAGGGTGAACGCAGTGGTGCCGCCTTTGGCAATTCGCGGTTCTTGTATTACTATAAGAAAGTTTGCCAAGACGCCGCTGTCTATGAAAGACCTTATAGGCTTCGGTTCTCTTACCAAAGAAATGGCGGAGATGTTGGATAAGTCGGTTAGATCCAAAGCAAACATTATTATTTCGGGCGGCACGGGATCAGGAAAGACCACTCTTTTAGGTGTACTGTCCAATGCAATTCCCGAAGGAGAAAGAATCGTAACCATAGAAGATGCGGCTGAGCTTCGTTTGGGACAATCGCATGTGGTGTCTTTGGAAACTCGTCCTGCAAATGCTGAAGGCAAGGGTCATGTTTCTATTCGAGATTTGGTTTGTAATGCTCTTAGAATGCGGCCTGACCGAATAGTTGTGGGAGAGTGTAGAGGCGGCGAAGCTTTAGATATGTTGCAGGCCATGAACACAGGACATGACGGCTCATTGACAACGCTTCATGCAAACTCCCCGAGAGAAGCGGTGTTGAGGCTGGAGACCTTGTGTCTCATGGCGGGGGTGAGTTTGCCTTCGAGAGCTATACGTGACCAAATAGCTTCTGCTGTAGACCTCATTGTTCAGCAATCGCGAACTGCTGACGGTGCAAGAAGAGTAACTGCTATTACTGAAGTTACCGGTATTGAAGACGACGGCGAAATTCAAATGAATGACATTTTTCGGTTCATTTCTTACGGTGAGACCAAAGAAGGTGAGTTTACAGCCACAGGGCGATTACCTCAATGCCTGGGCATTGACGGCGTTTTCTAAGGAGACCTATATGATAGATAATCCATATTCGCTATTGTATATTCTTTCCGTGCTAATGTTTGGGGTATTTGTAACCCTTTTGATGCATTCGTTAATATTCGGCAGCAATTCAATAGCCCAAAAGTTCGAGGCATATCGAAGAAAATGGATAGGACGCGTTACTGTTTTTGATATTCCCCCTTGGGTAATACACTTACCGATAATACAGATTGTCGCAGTTTTGCTCTTCTTGATTGCTGCTTGGATATTGAGAGAACCTAAATTTTTAGCAGCAAGTTTTGTTTGTTTGACGCTTCCTTTTTTGTTGCTGAAAAGAGCCGAAAAAAAAAGAAGACGGCGATTTGAAGATGACTTGGACGGCTTTTTGGTAGCGCTGGCCGATTCATTAACAGCGGTACCCAATTTGACAGAAGCTCTTTCAACTCTAAGACCTAACTTAATGCCCCCCATACGAGATGAAGTTAGCAGAGCTCTTGCCGAAGTCAGATTAGGACAAACTGTTGATGATGCTCTCATTGGTATGGCTGCGAGAGTTAAGATGACAGGATTGGACGCAGCGGTCGGAGCTGTCGTTCTCAGTAGACAGGTCGGAGGTGATCTGCCCAAGACACTTCGAAGAATCGCTGAGACAGTTCGTGAAATGGCAAGACTGGAAGGAGTTGTTCAAAGCAAAACCGCTGAGGGCCGAACTCAAGCCTTTGTAATAGGCATACTCCCTCCGGGATTGGTGTTGTATTTTGAAAAAATTAATCCCGAATGGCTGGCACCCATGTGGAGTGATCCAATCGGATGGGTTCTATTTGGAGCAGCAGCTGTTGCCGAAATTGTGGCTTTGGCTCTGATCAGAAAGATAATGGCGGTCGACATATGATGGAATATACAGAATTAGCGTGTATTGCGTTGCTGATTTTTTTTTCTGTTGTAACAATAGTAATTCAATTTTGGCCGGACATCAGACCGTCTTCACCGGAGAGCGGAGAAAGAGGGATTTTACGCAAGGAAGCCTTGTCAGAACATCAGTTTTTGAGAAGGGTCGAACCGGTCATTTTGGTTCTCTCAAACATGATATCAAAGGTTCCCTTACCCGGTTTGCAGTTACGGGCAAAAGTTCTTACCGAAAAAGCCGGTTATCCGATTGGAATTGGTGCTGACGATTTGTTGTCGCTGTCAGTTATCTGCTCATTTTTAGGAAGTATATTATTTAGTTTTCTGGCAATTAAATTTGAACGCGAGATTCAAGTAGGTATTGTTGTCGGATTAATTTTTGGAGCGGTTGCACCGTGGTTTAAGCTGCAAGATATAGCAAAGCATCGCGTAATCGCAATTACCAGGGGATTGCCGGGTGTGGTTGATCTTATATCTCTATCAATGGAATCGGGTTTGGATTTTGTTAGAGCCGTTGAGCAGACAGCAAAGAGACTATCTCGCAATAATCCCTTACGGTTTGAACTTGAATTAATTTTGCACAAGCTTTCTTTGGGGTCTTCCAGGGCAGATGTTTTATTGTCGCTTGCACAGAGAATTCCTGTTCCCTCTATTCAACAGTTTACAGCTTCTGTTATTCAGGCAGAAAAGAGAGGTACTCCTTTGGCAGAAGTATTGGCAACACAAGCAAGAGTTCAGCGAATAAAACGTTCGCAGGCGGCAGAGCAAGCTGCAGCAAGAGCTGCCGTGTTTTTGATAGGACCGCTAATGATGATCTTTTTGTGTGTAATGATAATAATAATGGGGCCGTTCGCAGTTAAATTTATAAGGGGTGATATGTTTTAAATATCAGGTTTTTATTGCGGCTAAACGATCTTTTAGTGCGGGGTGTGAATTATAGTAACTTCGATACCACGGATGAGATCCGGGGCTGGATAGATTTTGCTTGGAAAGAGCTATTAGGGCTTCTGACAAATCCGTACTGTTTCCAGTGGCCTTGACTGCAAATTTGTCTGCTGCATATTCATCGCGTCTTGATCCTAATCTTGCAGCCCAAGCAAAAGGTGCTGCAATTTCTGAAATAATTAGAGAAAAAATTATTATTGCTGCAAAGTCTGAAGACTTTGAAAATCCAAATCCGTGATACAATGCCGAAACATCTTTTGATACTGCTATTAGAAAGAATATAATGCCTGTGATTACAAGCATAATCGCTGTTCTTTTCATAACATGTTTAAGCATAAAGTGTCCAAGTTCGTGCGCCAGTACCGCCAAAAGTTGAGGGCGTGTTACTTTGTCCAGCAATGTGTCGAAAAGAACGATTTTTTTTGTACCGATTAGGCCGACAATAAAGGCATTGGCGTGAGTTGAACGGCGCGAGCCGTCCATTAAAAACACCCTGTTTAACGGAAATTTGACAGAGGCGGCCAGCGCTGCTGCGTCGGTTTGCAAGTTGTCATCAACAGGCGTGAACTTGTTAAACATAGGCATTATAACAGAAGGATAGAGCCATGCTGCGAAAAGCTGAAAAACAGAAACACCTAAGAACGCATAGAGCCACCAATAGGTACCGCCGTGAGCCATAAGACTGAGCACGAGAGACAGTAACAGTGCTCCCAATATTGCTCCGACAACAAGTCCTTTTAGCTTGTCCTGTACAAAATCGGAGACTGTTAAACGATTAAAGCCGTAACGCTGCTCAATGACAAAAGTGCTATAGATTTGAAACGGTAATGAGAAAAACTCATTTGTCGAAGCCAGAAGCGCAAAAAACATCAAGCCGGATACAAGTTGTCCTTTGTCTGCTGTTGAAACAATTGATTCCAGTGTACCGAAGCCCCATAGAATCATGAACCAAATAAAAACGGCATCCGCGAAATCGGCTAACATGCCCAGTTTGAGTTTATCCCTGCTATACGATGAGGCTTTTCGAATCGTTTCGAGATCTGTTTTCCCCTTTAAGTGATTAGGCACCACATCTTTGCGCTTTTTGAGGTAACTGTATTGCAATATATTTAGCAACAGTTCAAATCCTCGGCGAAAGACAAACAAGGCTAGAAAGCCGTATATAATTACGTTTGATGACATGTGTATGTTTGAGATGCTATTCAAAAAGGCTTTTTAGTTTGCCGACAAAAGATTGAGATTTGGCTTCAACTTCGGTTCCCAATTCTTTTCCCAATTGAGTAATGAGTTCTTTTTGGCGATCAGTAAGAATTGAAGGAATGTCTATTTCGATATGAACCATTTGGTCGCCTCTTATACCCGTTCTGAGTCCTGGAACGCCTTTTCCTTTTAGTCGATATATACGACCGTGTTCAGTTCCTGGACGAATGCGAAGTTTGACTGATGAATCAACAGTCGGAACTTCAATTTCGCCGCCCAGCACAGCCTGAGGATAAGTAATACGGATGATACTGTGCAAATCGTTATTTCGTCTGACGAATTTATCATGTTTTTCAACATGAATCATAATGAGAAGATCACCGTCAGGAGCTCCGCCTCGACCTTGCTCTCCTGCTCCGGGAACGACCTTTACGGCACCGTCATCTACACCGGGAGGCAGTGATACCTCAAAGGACTCTTCTTTCTCGTTCATTCCGGTTCCTGAACAATGTTTGCAAAAATCAACAATGATTTCTCCTTGGCCGCCGCATGCCGGGCATACTGTGCTCATGGAAAATATTCCCTGCTGAAGGCGAACTGTTCCGTTACCTCCGCACTGATCACATTTTTTTGGAGAAGTACCTTCGGCAGCCCCGGAGCCTTTGCAAGAATCGCAGCGAACCGGCCTCTGCACGGTTACCTTTGCCTCTGCTCCGTTGATTGTATCTTCCAACTTAATATTCAAATCATACTTAAGATCGCGTCCCGGTTTGCCGCGCCGTTTTCGTTGCGGCATGTGACCTCCACCGCCGAATACGGAGCCGAATATGGATTCGAAAAAATCCGTCATTGATGATATGTCTACATGTGCGGCATTGCCTCCGAAGCCCATGTTCGGCGCCTCATGACCGAATCGGTCATACTGAGATCGCTTAGCAGGGTCGGAAAGTACTTGAAAGGCTTCTGTCAGCTCTTTAAATTTCTCGGCGGCAGTACCATCGTTTGGATTTTGATCGGGGTGATACTTCATAGCAAGTCGCCGATAAGATTTCTTCAGTTGATCAGGAGTTGCGTTGCGTTGAACCTCCAACACTTCATAATAGTCTTTTTTTGCCATATAATATTCGCCTTATTGTTATGATTTCTCAGCGGAATCGTCGGTAGAATTGCTGACTTGGTCGTACATTATTTCTGCAATGCGAAACACTGATGCTTCAAGTTGTGTTTTACATCTTGAGATTGCCTCCAGATCATTAGTCTTGACTGCCTCCTTAAGGGTGCTGATGTCAAAAACGATTAATTCAAGGTCTTCTTTCTGTACCAAATCACCGTAGCTTTCCACTGCACGTTCGGATGTGAAAATCAAAGAATCAGCCTCAATTTTAGCCTCAGCAATGATCTTTAATTTTTTGTCGGCTTCTTTTTGTTTTTCGGCCTCTTCGATGATTCTCTGTATATCAGCATCGGAAAGACCGGAGGCAGCAGTCACCTTAACTTTTTGTTTCTTTCCGGTACCCAGGTCTTTTGCGGTTACAGCAACTATGCCGTTTACATCGATATCAAAAACCACCTCTATTTGAGGCATTCCCCTCGGTGCAGGAGGTATTCCGGTCAGTTCAAATTGAATAAGTGAGGTGTTATCGGCGGCCATTTGTCGTTCACCCTGCAAAACATGAATCGGTACATAAGCTTGATTGTCCAGGCTGGTTGTAAATATTTTTTTGCTGCGGGTAGGTATGGTGGTATTTCTCTCAATTATTGGAGTAAAAATTCCTCCGCCGGTCTCAACACCTAGACTTAATGGCGTAACATCAAGAAGCAACACATCGCTTGCCTCTCCCGCCGAAATCGCTCCTTGCAATGCTGCACCTACAGCCACAGCTTCATCCGGATTAACTCCTCTAAGAGGTTTTTTGCCGAAAAACTCCTCAACTGATCTCTGAACCAGCGGCATGCGCGACATTCCTCCTACCAGGAGTATTGCATCTATATCGGTTTTTGACATGCCCGCATCTTTGAGTGCCTGTTCACACGGAACGAAGGTTTTGTTGACCAAATCTTCAACCAGATTTTCCAGCTCTCTTCGAGTAATCTCCATGATCAGATGTTTGGGACCGGTGCGGTCAGCAACAATAAAGGGGAGGTTGATTTCTGTTGTAAAAGATGATGATAATTCATGTTTGGCTTTTTCCGCAGCCTCTTTAAGTCTTTGCAATACCATCTTGTCTTTTTTAAGATCTATTCCCGTGTCATCGTAAAATCGACGAGCAATTTCATCGACCAAAGAATGGTCGAAATCTTCACCTCCTAAAAAAGTATCTCCGGCTGTCGATTTAACGCTGAAAACACCGCCTTCGCATTCCATTAGAGTAAAATCTAAGGTGCCCCCTCCCAAATCATATATTGCGACACGTTGCTTAGCATTACTATCCGCAAAACCACCGTAAGAAAGAGCAGCGGCTGTCGGTTCATTGATAATACGCTCCACAGTTAGACCTGCAATCAGTCCGGCATCCTTTGTTGCTTGTCTTTGTGCATCGTTAAAATAGGCAGGTACCGTTATTACAGCTCTATTTACTTGTGTACCCAAATAGGCTTCAGCCACAGCACGCATTTCCGACAAAATAATTGCCGAAACTTCGGGAGGACTCAGTTCCCGATCCTTGACCTTGACCCATGCATCTCCGTTGGATGCTCCCACAATATTATAGGCACACATTTCTCGTTGCTTGGCAGCTTCCCGCGAATCAAGTTTTCGCCCCATCAGACGCTTTATAGCAAATAAAGTGTTTTCGGGATTGGTAACCGCTTGTCGCTTAGCCACATGCCCCGTTAACTGTTCTCCTGTGGCTGAAAATGCCACAATTGAGGGTGTGGTGCGGCTTCCTTCGGCATTTGGGATAACCGTTACATCCTTTCCGTCTTTAACAGCAACGCAGGAATTGGTTGTACCTAAATCAATGCCGATTACGCGGTCTTCACTCATAATTCAATCTCCTCGATTAACTTTCGATTGGGTTATCATCGGAGTCTGAGACTTGAGGTTCTGCATTTGGAGGTGCTCCCTTAGAAACAGAAACCATTGCTGCTCTGAGCAGTTTTTCTCCGATAACATAGCCCTTTCTCATTTCATCGACAATTTGACCGGCCGGATGCTCAGAAGAAAAAATTTGTACCACAGCTTCGTGCACAGAAGGATCAAACGCTTTGCCGATACTATCAACAGACTTGACGTTGAAACGGTCCATTGAAGTTAAAAATTGTCGTTTGATCATCTGTAATCCTTCAACAATTCCGTCTGCCTTGTTTTTTTCACTGGAGGCAATGGCCAAATCCACACTGTCTATCACAGGTATTATTTCTGTCAAAATCTCCATTCGCCCTCTGACAAGAGCATCTTCGACCTCACGTCGAGAGCGTTTCCTTACATTGTCTGTTTCGGCAGCTGCCCTCATCCATTTTTCATGGGTTTCATTCAGCTTTTTTTGCAGCTCAGCTACCGGATCGATAGAGTCGGATTTTGAATCATCAGGTGATTCAACTTGTTGTTTTTGTTCATCAATATCCACAGGTGTTTTTTCGTCTTCTTCTTCAATAATGTTATTGATGTCGTCTTTCACTTTCATTCTCCTAAATATAACCTCAATATAAACTCGGTTTGAATGCGCCCGTCAAGTTGCGCCCGTCAATCCGTACGATTCCAATGTCTTAAACATCCGTAGGTTAGTGTCAACCACTAATGAAATTAAAATTTCTTATTTTTCAGTGTATAGATAATTAGTTTATTTTACTACTGTTCGGAGAGATTACTTCTCTATAAGCACAGAGCACTAAATGTTTTGTTGTTAGATTGAAGCTAGGGAACTCTGTATGATGATCTCAGAACAGATTTGAGTTGTTTAGCTAGAAGGCGGGTGAACAACGGTTTTCCTTTCTTACTGTTCAGATGGTCTCCGCTGCCAAAATGCTTTTCTGTAATGTTACGGTTGTCGGTAAAATCAATTAGCGGAATATTTCGCAATGAGAGATACATTTTCATGTCCTCAATATACTGAACAAGTTGTGTCGTCTGTTTATTCGAAACCAAATCTCGCCGTTTTTTAACGCGAACAAACACAAGCTGTATGTTTGCAGATTCAGCAAGATCGATAACATGGGGCAGAAATGACTTTTCTATCGCTTCAGCAAACGGTTCATTAAACTGATAGGCGACAGACTCAGCCTTTTTCTGTTCCTTTTCAACAAGTGACTTTTGCATTTTCGAATAGTGAAAGGCTCGTTCTGCGGCTTTGTCCACGGATTGGATCCGCATTTTAAGTAGATTACTGACTATAGTTTTTAGGTTACGGTTGATGATATCTTGCAGTAGTTCACGTTTGCCAAAGGAAGGCAAAGAGCTTTGTATAAACCTTTGGAGCGGGTCAGGAGTAAAAATAAGGCGGTCTAAAAGAGGTTCTGAATTGGTTGACTGATCGTCTATAAATCTCCTGTACCTTCCGGTAGTTCGATAGAAGGGTTGAGTCCAAAACGTGTCTCTAAAAAAAAACACTACGATTTTAGGGCGTTTAGGTGCTGCGATTACCACGTTCTTAAAGGTGAGATACCAAGACGCTGAAGCTGACCCGCCCTGGGCCAGCTTAGTGCACCACAGACCAAGAAGGGAGGAAAGCGTTTTCTCGTCTACAGACGAGTTCAGAACAGAATTGCCGATAAGTACCACTTTTGCCTTGTGTATCTTATTGCGATATTCCTTGAGATGCTTATGACTAGAACGATTAGTATCGTTTATGCTGAGCGCTACAATAACGTTGAGCAACAAAAAAACGCCAAGTCCAAGCAAAATATTGTAGGTTTTGTTCCACATAATTTCCCTAAAACTGAAAGTAGATAAAGTCCTGTCGGTTATCCGGCGCGAGTACCAGTATTAAGAACAGGAGCAGCGCCATGATCATTGCTCGCATAGATTTTGAGCGCTTCGGCGATTCAATCCATCCGGTCAGCAGTAACAGTGCGCTTAACACTGCCGTCCAGAGAAAAATGATCGAGCCGACAACCAGAGCGTCCCGTGTTGCTGCGACCGTTGTCGTGTTTGATATTGCTGCGCGGTAAAGCCAGCTGAGACTCGGTGCACGAAATAGGGACCAGCTCAGCAAAGTGAAGGATGACATGACTGAGACAGCTATGCCCCTCTTTATTCCCTCAGGATGCAGGACTCTGCCGAAGCCGATGCCTCGATACAAAAGAATGAGAGCAGCATGAAACAGTCCCCACGCAACAAAATTCCACGCCGCGCCGTGCCAAAGTCCGCTCAACGTGAATGTCACAATAACTATGACAGCAGCCCGCCATCGACTTTTCGTTCGCGACCCGCCCATCGGAATATATAGGTAATCTCTAATCCAGGTAGAAAACGAAATGTGCCACCGTCTCCAAAAGTCCGATGGAGACACAGCTGCGTAAGGGGCTTTGAAGTTGGGCGATAGTTCAATACCAAGCAGTCGCGCCGAGCCTCGTGCGATATCAGTATAGGCTGAGAAGTCTGCATAGATTTGTAGAGCAAACGAGATCGTGCCGGCCAGTAGAAGAAAGCGGGAGGGTGTGTTAAGTGCGAAAACCTTGTTTGCGTAAATAGCTGCGTTGTCAGCAATGACCAACTTCTTGAAAAAGCCGGCTATAAGAAGCGGCCAGGCCGAAAGAAATCGTTCCCAATCCCATCGTTGCTTGCACTCAATCTGTGGCAAAAGGGTGGCGGCGCGCTCGATTGGACCTGCGACCAGCTGTGGAAAAAACGATACAAACAAAGCAAAATCTAACACGTTTCGTCTGGGAGATAAATCTCCACGATATACATCCACCGTATAACCGATGGTTTGAAACGAATAGAACGAAATACCCGCCGGCAAAAGGATGTCAAGGGTCCACCTTTGTAATTTTACCCCAAAGAGAGATGCGGCGGCGATAAAATTGTCGGCAAAGAAATCGAAGTACTTGAAAAAACCTAGCTGAATCAGAGTATATGCAATCGCTGCGATTAAAATAAGCCGCTTGCGGTTTTCAAAGCGTACCAAGGCATTCCCTGCCAGGTAATGAACCAATGTGGTTCCAATTAAAAGCCCGCAGAGCCAAGGATGGACAAAACCGTAGAACACATAGCTCACCAACAACAACATGCTGTTGCGAAGAGTTTTTGACGGCAATATCCAGTAAAGGCAAAATACAACAGCCAGTAAGAAAAAGTAGCTAGTACTCGTAAAAACCATGAAAAAAACTACCAATAAGCCATTGTAAAGTAAAGTGAAGCTCCCTAATATTTTTGTGTTTTGGAGTAAAAATACTTACAAATAAGAAGGATTATCGCTTGTCTTGAAGCAATTTGTTTGATTGAGAGCGTGATTCTCCGGCTGAGGATACCCTTATGGCTGCTTTGTCGTGAACCGGACAAACATTTTCGCAGGCGCCGCAGCCGGTGCAGCGGTCGGGAACGACCACCGGACGTTTGAGAACAAGTCCGGTTTCTTCCTGAATTTCTTTGTCAATTACAATAGCTTTGGGAGAGATTGGACAAAATTCTTCGCATACTATGCACGGAGTATTCATGGACCACGGCAAGCAGCGTCCTCTGTCAATAAATGCAGTACCGATTTTAAGAGGCTGTTTCGTGTCGGTTTTTTCCTTTTCAGTAATCTGTCTGATGGCGCCTGTGGGACATACTTGTGTGCACAGAGTGCAGGTGGATTCGCAGTATCCTATTTTGGGAATTAATATAGGAGTCCAAAGCCCTTCTACGCCTGCCTGATCAAAAGCCGGATGCAATGCATTGTTGGGACAAATTTTCATGCACTGACCGCAGCGAACACATCTAGCCAAGAATTCTCTTTCGTCTACCGAACCGGGCGGCCGAATTCTTTCGGGAGAAGGTCTGCCGTCAACTGAGGTTAACACTCCGGTTCTAACGGTCGGCACCAGTACCGCACCGGCTGCCGCCCCTGCTATGACCTTGCGTCTGGAAAGATCAGGCGAGGGCTTTTCGTTTGTTTTGTATCCTGATAATCCAAAAGCCAATGAATTGGATTGTGAACAAGCGGCGGTGCAGTTCATGCACAAATCACATTCGGCACGATGCCAGGATTCTCCCGGTTTGGGAGATGCAGCCCCTTGGCATGACAATTCGCATTTACCGCATTGGGTGCACGAAGTTTCGTCCTTTCTCAGAGACAGTATTCCCCATCGGCCGCTGAGTCCCAAAAGCGCTCCGAGCGGACACAGTCCTCTGCACCAAAAACGAGGTATAAAGCGGTTTACAATCAAGACTGCAATAAAAACAACTGACAAAATAATACCGCCTTCTACCATCGTTCCCTTACCGCTTAGTAAGGCTTTGTCGGTAATAAAAAAGACGGCGTCTGAAAATAGCTGAAGCGCTCTTACATCCGATTGTGCAGCCGAGGTTACTGCCGTTCTGAGAAACCATTCGATAATGGGTATAAAAGTAAGAGCAACACCTCTGACTGCCAGGCACAAAGGGTCTAAAAGACCAAAGAGAGCCGAACCCAAAACAGCCGATGCGGCGGTTGCTATTAAGACATAGTATTTTATTTTCTGATACGGTTTGGTCTTGTTTGCTTTGATGCGGTTTGCACCTTTGAGGGAGGGTTTGGTCTCTGCTAAAATATGATTCATTGTGCCCATGGGGCAAACCCAGCCGCAAAAAGCTCTTCCGAGCAACAATCCCGAGATAATAGTTATAAGGCTCAGCATTACTGCGCCGGGCACTGTTCCCGTGGAAAAAAGCACCAACAAACCGATTAGCGGATCTATATTGAGAAAAAGCTCAACCGGATAAGCTACCGAGTGGGAATTTGAAGCATCGAAAGTCGAACCCACACCGGCGGTGCTGACACCGATAAGCCAAAGAAAAAGCAGCAAAAACAATCCTTGAGAAACGCGCCTGGCATAGCGCAGTATTCTCCATTTGCGATTTATCCGGTTTATCTCCGGGGATACTGTTCGGTTTTTCAAGATACTTCTACTTTTTTTACAGCCTTGATATTTGCCGTGCCCAACCCCATTTTTTCGCCCATAGCAAGATACGGAAGATCCGAAGCGGATACATCGATCAATGTACAAGTGTAAGCATCCAAAACAACTGGATCTATACAAGCTGCAACCTGACCCATTTCGCGGGTATCTTCAATATTTCCGCCCTGAGGTCCGTTGCGAAGCAATACACGATGTGCGTCAACAATGGACAAAGTCGGTAAAAAAGCAGCGGTTAAGTCGGCAATTGAGTCGTTGATCTGTTGATGATGGCGATTTCTGCTTCCGCCGATTAAGCCGTATAAATTTTTCATTGCGCCGGTATACTTAGACAGACCGTGGTGTTTGGCAATAGCAATATTGATTAATCGGTCAACCTCCACCGCCGGCATAAGAACCGGAACCGAACCTAAAACGCCGCCCAGGTTTTTGGTGGAAAACCGATGTTCTTCGGGAAGAACAATTTTGGCCCCTGCAGCCTCTGCCGCCTTCCAAATGCCCGAGCGAGTAAAGCATCGCTTAGCTTCGTTACAGGTATTGTCGGTTACAATTACAGAAGATGCGCCGGCTTCCAAACACATAGAGACAACGGCGGCGACAACAGCCGGATTGGTAGTGGCAGCTTGAAGAGGGGTTCGATCCCAAGCGATATTGGGTTTTATCGCAACAGTATCACCCTTTTTGACAAATTTTTGCATGCCGCCTAAAGCTTTGACAGCAGCCCTAACAGCGGCATCCGGACTGCCCTTGCCGACAGCTAAAACAGGAGCATCAAAGCTAAGCCCTTTTCTAAAATCTGCCGCCCAAGGCTTTTCCTCTTTAGCGCGAGGCTCCTTGCGGCCTTTGTCCTTAGCGAGAACAAAAGCCCCGGACAAACCGGCTGCTCCGGCCCCGACAATACCCAGTCTCTTTAAAAACTCTCGTCTGTTCCAGTTTTCATCCATCATAAATAAACACTATCCGAGGTTTTACTCGATTTCAAGAAGTCATGAATGTTATATCCAGTAAAACAGTTCAATAGAGAATATTAAAGGTAGTGGTAAGAAACGTATCTGCACCTGAAATGATATTGTTTCAAAGTGCGCCAAATACTCTTTAAATAGGTTCGATTCTTTCCTGTATGATGTTTAAAAAAAACAAAACTCATGCTTGCACATAACCGTTTATGCGGGTAAATGCATATAAGAAACATTGGAGAATTACGAATGCGAACTTTGGCCTATATTTTTAAAGCATTGTCTGATGAGACCCGGTTGCAAATGCTGGGGTTGTTGTTTAAGGCCGGTGAACTGTGCGTTTGCGACTTTGTGGAGGTTTTGGGCATTACTCAGTCCAAGGCTTCTCGTCATCTTCGATATTTGGTTAACGCAGGTTTGGTGCTCGATCGCCGTGAAGCTGTTTGGGTTTATTTTCGAATTACAGACAATCCCGATTCGGAATCGGGGGCTGTGCTTAAGGTTCTTTCTGATATTACAACCAAAAATCTTTCTACAGAACTTATTGAAAATCTCAAAAAATGGATTGAACGGAAAAATAAGAATAATTCTTGCGAACCTTGAAATAGCAAATTCGAAGGAGATGTTTTATGTCTAAATCTGACGGTGTTGCTCAAAAGCTTTCGTTTTTGGATAGATACCTGACTCTGTGGATCTTTATTGCTATGGCGGTCGGCGTCGGCGGAGGGTATTTGTTTCCTTCCTTGGTTCCTTTTATCAATCGGTTTAATGTCGGAACTACTAACATACCTATTGCGATAGGCTTGATTTTAATGATGTATCCGCCTTTAGCCAAGGTGCGTTACGAAGATATGAGGCCGGTATTTCGTAATACCAAAGTTTTGGGCCTTTCCCTGGTGCAAAACTGGATTATCGGGCCAATTCTTATGTTCGGCTTGGCATTATTATTTCTTCACGACAAACCGGAATATATGGTCGGCCTTATAATGATAGGTCTCGCCCGTTGCATTGCCATGGTAATTGTTTGGAATGAATTGGCCAAAGGAGATACCGAGTACTGTGCCGGTCTTGTGGCTTTAAACTCTCTTTTTCAGGTGCTGCTCTATTCAGTTTATGCCTATATTTTTATAACTATAGTCCCCACATGGTTCGGCTTGGAAGGGGTTGCTGTTAACATTACTATAGGCGAAATTGCTGCAAGTGTTTTTATCTATTTAGGCATACCGTTTATTGCTGGGATTATTACCAGATTTTCTCTTATTCGTTTAAAAAACAAAGATTGGTATCATTCAAAATTTATACCTAAAATTAGTCCGATAACTTTAGTCGCTCTTTTGTTCACTATTGTGGTTATGTTCTCGCTAAAGGGTGAAAAAATTGTGGAGCTTCCCTTTGATGTTATTCGCATTGCAATTCCGCTGCTCATCTACTTTGTGTTAATGTTTTTTATATCTTTTTTTATGTCAAAAAAAGTCGGTGCAACCTACGAACAATCAACCACACTTTCTTTTACAGCTGCTTCCAATAACTTTGAGCTGGCCATAGCAGTGGCAATTGCAACCTTCGGCATTAATCACGGCGGTGCCTTGGCAGCGGTAATTGGCCCGCTGGTGGAGGTGCCCGTATTGATAGGATTGGTAAACGTCGCGCTTTGGCTGGGGCGCAAATACTACAAAACCGAGGAGGTTAAAACATGAAAGGCATATTGTTTCTCTGTGTAGCAAATTCGGCTCGAAGCCAAATTGCAGAAGGCGTAGCGCGCTCCATAGCGCCTCCCGACATCAAGGTTTGGTCAGCCGGCTCCAAACCCACAAGTGTAAGGCCGGAAGCTATTGCTGTATTAAAAGAAATAGGAGTTGATATTTCAGAACACCGCTCAAAACATGTGTCCGAAATTTCTCCTGCCGAAGTCGATACTGTAATTACCCTGTGCGGAGAAGAGGAATGTCCTTTGTTTTTGGGAAAAGCAGAACGTTTGCATTGGGGGCTTCCGGATCCGGCGGCAGTACAAGGCTCAGAACAGGAGCGTCTAGACGCATTTAGAGAAACCCGCGATGAACTGTGCAAAAGATTAACAGAGTTTTTTAATAACAGCGGAGGCAACACAAAACACAAATGTTCGTGCTGTTGTTGATCAGCTGACACCGTCTAAAACGGCCGTCTTTGTGCTGTTTTGTCGGTCTTTTCTCAAACTGCGCTCGTTTTCGATCAGCATAGACTCTCGCATTTTCTTTCTAACGCCTTCTTCGTAGCGCATGTAAACGAAGGTATAAGGTATGAGGAGCGCAATCAAAAGGCAGAATGCGGCGGCCAAAGGCAAGAAATAGGGTGTTTCTGAAAGTACATTTGGAAGCATAATAACCGTAGCCAAGGCGGCTAGGGCGAAAGCACCGAAGTGCATGCGACGCTCTTCTTTAAAAAACGAAAGATGCTTGTCGTGTATAACCTGGAGCCAATCCAGCTCGTTATCTGTAAAACCTTCCAGGTTTTTAAAGTTTTCTTTAACAAGTTTTTGGTAGGCCTCAAACATTCTTGACGGATGAGCCGGCTCTCCTTTTTTAAATAGCTCGCCGCAGCTGTCCATTATGGTTCTCCTTCTGTATTATGATGTCATCTATCCGTTTATGAGATAGTTTGTCAAAATACCGATTAATGATTTATTGTAAATCACAGATCGTCACATGTTGTTTGGCTTTTTTAGAAAGAGAACACAAAGACTGTCAGAACGTTCAACGTCAAACTGCTGATCCGCCTTCTTCTTCCGTGCGTATGCGATAGCATTTTTCTATGGGCAACACAAAAATCTTCCCGTCTCCCGACTTACCTTCACCGTGTTTGGCGGATTTAAGTATTGCTTGAACCGTTATGTCGACAAATTCATCATTGCATACGATGTCCAATCTAACTTTCGGCATCAAAGCAGGAGCTACTTCTTGACCTCGATACAAATATGTATCTTTGGTTACCTTTCCTCTTCCTGCACAACGGCTGACAGTGATTCTGGTAATTTCTGCTTTAATCAAGGCTTCCCGAACCTGATTGAGCATGTCCGGTTGTATAATCGCGACTACTAGTTTCATCGATTTTCCTCCATGGTGTATTGTTGTTTAACAACTTTTTTTTATCAATCCAGATTAAGCAATCCGTACGCATGCTCTCCGTGAATTCGGTGATCCATTCCGGCCAACTGTCCTTGTTCATCAAGTTTAAATTTAAAGAGTTTATCCGTAATAACTACAAGAATCAGAGTTACCACAGCCGAGTATCCTATTGAAACAAGCACGCCTTCGGCTTGATACCAAAGCTGTTCGCCGAACGGAGGACGTCCCTCTTGGGGACGCAGGAAAAAGGCCAAGCCCAAAGCTCCGACAATACCTGCTATTCCGTGAATTCCGAATACGTCCAATGTGTCGTCATATCCGAATTTGTTCTTCGCCATAATTGCGAAATAACAAATAATAGAAGCTATAAACCCGAGTAAGACAGCTCCGTAGGGCTGAACATCGCCTGCTGCCGGAGTTATGGCTACAAGGCCGGCTAAAATACCTGAAACCATTCCCAGAGAAGTTGCTTTTTTATGATGTATTGCTTCGACTATCAGCCACATCAAGGCGCCGGAAGCGGCTGCTATTTGAGTAACTGTTAATGCTTGAGCTGTTTGCACGCCGCTGGCAACAGAACTTCCTGCATTGAAACCGAACCATCCGATCCAAAGCAATCCCGCGCCGGTCATGGTCATGGTTAGATTGCTGGGATGCATAGCAGTTGCAGGATATCCGCGTCTAGATCCCAAATACAAAGCCGCTATTAAACCGGCAACACCGGCAGAAATATGAATGACTGTGCCTCCTGCAAAGTCAATTGCTTTTCCTTGCAGAAAACCGCCGTCACCCCAAACCCAATGACATAAGGGGGTGTAAACCAAAATGCTCCAAAGAGCGATGAAAACACAGTAACCCAAGAAACGCACTCTTTCAGCAAAAGCACCGGCAATAAGGGCAGGCGTAATAATTGCAAATTTGCCCTGAAACATAGCAAACACAAGTGCGGGAATGGCTTTTTGCTCGCCGTTGACATCAATAGCAATAACGGCAGAGTCAATACCGTGCAATAGAACATAATCCCAATTCCAACCGACCCAGCCCTCTCCGTAGCCGAAAGCCATGGAATAGCCGAAAACAGCCCAAATAACGCTGATTACAGCCATTGCCGCAAAACTATGCATCATGGTTCCGAGAACATTTTTGGTTCTAACCAGGCCGCCGTAAAACAAAGCAAGCCCCGGTACCATAAGCAACACCAAGGCAGTTGAGACCAGCATCCAAGCAGTAGTTCCGGTGTCAATCGGCAGATCTTTAAGAGAGTCATCGGCAAAAGCAGAAAAGGACATCGATAGATATCCCAAAAAAGCAAGCGATGCTGCAATTCGACGTTTGACAGTGAGCGGATTCCAAAATCGTTGTAGTTCCATCATATCTCCTTACTTTTTCGGCAAAGCCGAATTTTGTTCCACGGCTAAAAGCAAGACATGTACCAATCGAGCATGTGCAAATATAACATACAGTATTTATTGTTATATTTTGTGTCGGGGGATCGATAAGAAAGGGTGTTTCGGCACAAAATGGTACTGTTTGTTTGCTAAAGAAACAAAAATGTATCAACTTGGCCGGGCAACAGAATCGAACTAAAACATTCACTTGTGAGAGGGATACTATAAAGTTACTGCGCGATGCAGTGTTCAACCATTACCGGCCAGATTTGTCCTGCTGAGGCCTTGTCTCCTGCGGTTGTCGGGTGGATTCCGTCGGAGAGGGCATAGTCGGAATGGCCGTTCCATGATTCACGGAGATCGACAAAGGCGCATTTCGGCGAGGTAAGCCCTTCACAGAGCGATTTCATTTTAGGTCTCAGTCCGTCGAGGCACGATTTTAGACTTGCCCATTGGCTTCCTATAGGGTCAGGATAGAAGAAGAAGAGTACTTTTTGGACTCCGTCTCTTGCCATGTCTTGGAATAGTGTTACAGCTGCGTTGTATGCAGGATCAGGACTGTTTCGTATGCAATCATTTCCGCCTCCGTCCATTATCACATAAATAATGTCATTTGCGGCTTGAGCGGAAGCGTATTGACCGGGAATTTCCCCATTACCTAAAAGTGTTCCGCTCACTGAATTGTCGATATAGCTATCATTTGCCGGGAGCGAACCGGCTGCTTTTGCCAGAGCTTCGATTTCTCTTGTAAGACCGTGAGACATGGCAATGAATGACTCACCTATAACAGCAACTTGATTTCCGCGAGTCGAGCCCTTTACACAGTCAGCGTCTGTGTCGGTATCGGCGTCTGTGTCTGCGTCAGCATCAGCATCTGTATCTGTATCTGTATCTGTATCTGTATCTGCATCAGGACCTGACTCCGTATCAGGAACCACAGCACCCTGGCAACATCGTTGTTCATTTGAACATGTTCCTTCCATGACTGTACCGCCCCAAGATTGGCAATGATCCAAACACTCGTATCTGCAGCTATCGTCAGTGTCAGCATCTGTATCTGTATCTGTATCTGTGTCCGTATCGGTATCAGTATCAGCGTCTGCGTCTGAATCGGCGTCCGAATCGGCGTCAGCATCAGCATCGGCGTCGGCATCGGTGTTTGTGTCAGCATCAGCATCGGCGTCGGCATCGGAATCGCTGTCGGCGTCTGTATCTGTGTCTGTGTCGGCGTCACTGTCGGCATCGGCATCTGTGTCTGTGTCCGTATCGGCATCTGCGTCAGTATCTGTATTCCCGACTGAATCTACCTCAGATGACGTGTCAAAATCAGTATCCGAAGGTCTTGGGTCAGTACATGAAAATAGTAGAGCACATGCAAAAATGGTGATAAATAAAGATCTCATTTTCTTTACTCCGCTAACAATGAAAGTCCGACGAAAAATTAAATCGCCGGGAAACTGCCCCTGAAAGTCGTATTTGACTAAGGAGCACAAATTATTTATTGCCGAGCTTCATGGGAAAGATTTCTCGTTCCACGAAATCTCAAAGATTTGATTCTTTTGTACGCACAACAAAAAATATCGGGTCGAAATTTTTTTTGTCTTTTTATTCCAACTTTGGGTATAGAAATAATTTAGTTACAAATCAAAAAAAGGGATCATGAACAGGAGATTGCAATTAGAGCATGGGCTTCAGTCGATACGGACGCACGTAGACTGATAATGAGTCTTGATAAGCGTAGGAGAGCGTTTCTTGCTGATGTACTTTCCAAAATAGCGGGAGATACAGCGACCGGTCATGCTGCTGCTCTTGTGTTGTACAGCATGATTATCGGAAGTCTGTCTATGCGCCCGCCTCTCGGATTGTCATCTTTGACCAAGATGTTTAAGGAGTTTTTTCGTGTGTACGGATTAAATCTGGATGAATGAGATAAAGACATGATTCTATTTTGACAAAATTTAAACAAGCAAACTTGACAGATAGTCGAATAGCGATAACGAAATTAGTAATAGAGTTTTATTAAAAAATAGAATGAGAAATACTTTCGGTTTTGTTTTTGTGTCATTTATGCGGCACTGCTAACTGATTAAAAAAGAGGTAAAACAATGTCGTTTGTTATTGTTGCTGTTGCCGCACTGCTGGCTTCATGTCTTACCATGTTTTCGGGGTTCGGGTTAGGTACACTGCTTCTGCCGGTCTTTGCCTTGTTTTTTTCTGTCGAGCTTGCCGTTGCCGCTACAGCTGTAGTCCACGGTGCCAACAATGTGCTAAAGGCAGCACTCTTGGGCAAACTTGCGGACTTAAAAATTGTTATGCGGTTTGGAATTCCTGCAATAATTGCGGCGTTCGGTGGTGTTTATGTGCTGAAACTTCTTTCCGGAATGCCTGAACTTGTCAACTATTCTGTATTCGGCAAACAGGCGGTTGTTACACCTGTGAAGCTTGCAATGGCTGTCTTAATGACCATGTTTGCCCTGTTAGAGCTTCATCCTCGGTTTAAGAAACTGGAAATTGATCAACGTTATTTACCGATAGGCGGAGTGCTTTCGGGGTTCTTCGGCGGTTTATCGGGACATCAGGGAGCGCTAAGATCCGCTTTTTTGGCCAAAGTCGGTATCTCCCCCAGGGCTTTTGTAGGCACGAACGCGGTTATCGGCCTTTTGGTTGATCTTGTGCGTATCTCAGCCTATGCGACAGTGCTTTTAGGTTCAGAGTTGTTTGACTCCAATCGAAACAAAGAAGTTGCATTGGTCGCAACAGGTATACTGGCTGCTTTTGCCGGCGTAATAATCGGCAAAAGGGTTCTCCATAAGATTACCATGTCTGCTGTGCAGAAAATTACCGGCGGTTTGTTATTGTTTATTGCTGTATTACTTGGCTTTGGAATAATCTGAACGGAATTAGGATCGATATTACAAAATCTATTTACTTGTTCTGTAAGTAGGTTTTTTCTCTGCTCGTCCGATCTTTTGCGGTAAATTATGGTTTACCAACGCTGATGTACTTGTTCTTTAATGTGTTTAATGTAGATATTTTTTACAATATTCATCAATTCTTTGGAGAGTGCCGGAAACTCTGATGCTTTGGTGTTGGATACTGCCTGCGCTATGTTTTTTGCTCCGGGAATAACGGTGCTTACAGCATCAAACATTAGAATCCATCGTAGGGCAAGATCTGACAATGTCATGCCTTGAGGCTTGATTTCTTCTAAGGCTTTTACAGCTATTAAACCTTGTTCGAAATCTACTCCGGAAAAGGTCTCACCGATGTCAAAAGCTCGGCCTTCTCGATTGTAGTTGCGGTGATCGTTTTCCGGAAACTGAGAGTCTATGGCCATTTTACCGGTCAGCAAACCGCTGGCCAATGGAACTCTCGCAATAACGCCCACTTGCTTTTCTCTAGCTAATTCAAAGAAACGTTCGGCCGGCCTTTGCCTAAATATATTAAAAATGATCTGTACTGTTTTTACTTGGGGAAACTCAATTGCTTTAATAGCTTCTTCTACTTTTTCTACACTTACTCCATAGTGTTTGATTTTGCCTTCTTTGGTTAAATCGTCTAGAGCACCGAATACTTCGGGCATGTAATATACCTGCGTCGGAGGACAGTGCAGTTGAACTAAGTCGAGAGAATCGGTTTCGAGATTGATGAGACTTCTCTCTACAAAACTTGTGAGGTTTTTCTTATTGTAGCCTTCCGGCGTGTGGGGGTTCAGCCTTCTTCCTGCTTTGGTGATAACGTGTACTTGATCTCGCTTGCCTTTGAGAGCCTTGGCAACAATGCGTTCACTGCGACCGTCGCCGTATACGTCAGCTGTATCTATTAGGTTGACTCCTTCATCGACAGCAGCACATAAGGCTTTTGCAGCATCGTCTTCGGCTACGGTTCCCCAGTCTCCGCCCAAGGCCCATGCTCCAAAACCAACCTCTGATACTTCAAATCCTGTTTTTCCAAATAAACGATATCTCATAACATTTGACTCCTTTTTATTTCAAAACAATTGTTTGTGTTTGCTCAACAGCATCTTCTATGGCAGCGCGCCAATCAAGTTTGGCCTCAGCGCGAAAAACATACTTTAAACTCGCATGGGTTTCCGGATGTTTCGGAACAAATAGGGAACAACAATCATCATGGGGCAAGACCGAAATGTCAAAACTTCCGATACGCTTGGCAATAGAGATAATCTCCGGTTTGTCAAAGCCGATTAGCGGTCGAAGTATAGGATATTGAGAGGCATCTTCTATGGCTGCAAGATTTTGAATTGTTTGACTTGCAACTTGTCCCAAACTCTCTCCTGTAATTAGGCATTTGTGTTTGTGTTTTTCAGCCAGCAAAGAAGCAATGCGCACCATAGCCCTGCGGTACAAAATAACGAGAAGCTTGGGGTCGGCTCCGTCTCTAAAAGTTTCTTGAACTTTAGTAAAAGGAACAATATGCAAATTAAACTTTTCTTGTCGTTTGGCCAATATCTCAGCCAGTCGAACCGCTTTGTCTTTGGCTCCGTCGCCGGTGTATGGGAATGAATGAAAATAAACTCCGTCTAGAGACAGTCCTCGCTTTTGCATCAGATGTCCTGCTGCCGGCGAATCTATGCCTCCGGAGAGCAAAAGAAGCCCTGTACCTGAGGTTCCTACCGGCAGGCCGCCGGCACCGGGAATATCTTTGCTCCAAACGAAGGTCCAGTCGATTCCGACTTCGACTCCGATAGATAGATCGGGAAAGGAGAGATCAACTCCTAATGCCGTGTCAAGGGCAACTGCTGAACCCACATGTCGACCTATTTCAGACGAAATCATCGGGAAGGTTTTGTCTGCGCGTCTAGCCGTTATTCTAAAAGTTTTTACATTGGGGTCGCGTTCTTTCGCTGTTTCCACTGCGATGCGGGTTATCTCATCAATATCTTTATTGGCGAAAGTAACCCTAGAAAGAGATGCGATGCCGAATACAAGTTGAAGTCGTCTGACTAAATCTTCATCACATCCTCCCGTTACAAAAATTCTGCCGTGTTTTCTTATGACGCTGATGTCATCTCGCCCCTTAAGAGCTGTGTGTACATTTTTTTCCAGGGCTTGTTCAAAAAGAAAACGATTCTTCCCTTTTAAAAACAATTCTCCGAAACGCAGCACCAACCCTTGTCCTGAAAAAGAATATTCTGTCATATATCACCGATAACCAATCATTTGAACTAACATCATTTAATGACGCGGCCTTTGCGAAAAGCTTTAACCGCCTCTGAAACAGCGACAATCGCTCTGCTAATTTCTTGTTGTGTGGTATCAAAAGTCAAACTAAATCTTACTGAACCTTGGTCCCTTCGAAGTCCTGCATTAAGTAAACATTTTGGAGGATCTTTGCGCGTCGAATGGCAGGCTGAGCTAGATGATGCCGTTACGCCGCTCATTTCGAGAGCATGAAGTAATACTTCACTTTTTATATCATCAAAAGCGATTACCGCAATTCCTGGTAGTCGGGCAGAAGGATCGCCGAGTGTTGAAGTGCCTTCTACGGTATCCAAAATGCCCTTGATTAAAGTGTTGCACAGAATGCGCATTTTCGGAATTTCATTATCGCGGCGTTCGGCAAATAGACGTGCTGCAACACCGAAACCTACGATTCCGGGAAGATTAAAAGTACCTGGACGAATCCCGCTTTGTTGGTCTCCGCCGAACAGAATAGGTCTGGGTACAGCATTAGGTCTAACGAGAAGAGCACCGATTCCTTGCGGACCGTGAATCTTGTGGGCTGAGATAGATAGCATGTCAACTTCGGCACACAAGGCTAATCGTCCGAGTTGAGGCAAGGCTTGTACTGCGTCAGTGTGAAGACGACACCTGGGTTGCTTATTCTTAACCGTCTCGGCAATTTCTGAAATCGGTTGAATCGTCCCCATTTCGCCGGCAGCGTGAGCTACTGATACCAAGGCTGTCTGATCGTCGACGGCAAGGGCAACGTCCGTCGGGTTGATAACACCGCGAGTACCGCCTGATATTTGTACAAACGCATTTCCGGATGCAACCAAAGCTTTTGCTGATTCGGTAATTGCGGCATGTTCCAGATCTGTTGTTACAAATTTGTTTCTCTTGCCTTTGGGAACAGAGCCGTGAATAGCGAGAACATCGGATTCTGTGCCGCCGGAGGTAAAAATTACTTTCCATGGACCGCAGCCCACAAGGTCTAAAATAGCAGCTTCGGCTTTTAAAACCTCTCGCGCAGCTGCCAGCCCGCGTGCATGCGGAGATGAGGCATTGCCGAACCCTTCGGACATCATTTTTGTTACGGCATCTACAACATCAGGCCAGGGTTTGGTTGTTGCGGCATTGTCGAGGTAAATTTCTTGATTGTCTAATAAGTCGACTATCATTTGCCGCTTATACGGCAGGCTAACTTTTGTGGCAATCCTTGTTGATTTGGTTATAAGATAAGTAGCTATGATTATGATTCTAAAAATTGTCTTTATTTTATCGTTTATACTGAGTTGCTCAGAAGACGAGCCTCGTCATCAAGGCGGCTTTCCTGACAGAAATGACTATCCATGGACAAGCGGGGATGCGGACGCAGACTCTGATGCTGATACTGACACTGATGCCGATGCTGACACTGATGTTAGTACTGATGAAGCAAAGGATTCTGATACAGACGTTTCAGAAACTGACAATGTAAGCACAGATGAACTTGATCCGTTAATGTGCATCGAAAATACAATAGATGAGGTAGACTGCCTAAACTGTTGCGATTGTTTGGGATTTGACTGTACGTTGAGGTCTGATTGTCGTTCACAGTGTTTGCTGAGAGATTTTACAAAAAACAGCAATTTTATAGAGTTTGAGGTTGTCGAAGGCCGAGGAGTATATGGCGATTATAATACATGTTATATGAGAGGGGAAGAAACGGCATGTAAATCATGTTGTGACTGTGCGATACTTTTTCCATGCGGAGACAACAAGTTCTGTAGAGACGGCTGCGAAATGATGTATTGAGAGCAAGGGTGCGGCTCTTCTACGACGAAGAGCTACGCTGCTATTTTCCATCCGGCTATTCCATTCTTATAAAGCGTGAGGTGTTCGGAAATTAGATTTCTTTTCCGACTATATTACCGAGAGCAATTGGGTAAAGAGAGCAATTGGGGACAGTCCCCTAAAAGTCCCCTAAATATGAATAAAAAATGTTTTATTGTTAAGTAATTATGAAAAATTCCGACAATATCAGTGGACTAAAAAAGCTCCATAAAGAACAACTATTAAAATTTGTAAGGAACAATTAAATGCATAAACAAACAATCATTATTCAATTGCTGTATATCGGTTTATTTTATACGGCGTGTGAAAGAGTTGAAAATATAAATAATTGCGGCGCTGAGTTTGGAGAGCGCGAAACCGACACTCTTATCGACTCTGATATGTTTTACGGTTCGGATGAAAAAACAATTGAAGAAGTGTATCTCGAGGCTATTAAGGATGCTGTGTTTACTGATTCGGATGAAATAGATGATGATCTCATCGCTGTGACTACAGATGACGACCGTGTAATATGGTTGGATACGAGCGATGAAGCGCGACTATTGGTTGTGACTTGGACTTCCTATCCGGACAGCTATCCGCCTGGAGAGACAGTTACAAACGATTGGGGAAATTTGTGGGTTACTATAGCCCCTGAGCTCAAAGAGCGATTGTCGGACTTCAATGACACTAGCAGTTTGCGAATAGCCCAATTGCTCGGTATGCCGCCTGATACTATGCATTCCCACTTTGTAACATTGTGGGTTAAACCGTCGGAAATCTTTCGTCCCTGTCCTGATAACGAAATAACCGACAGCTCATGCGGGTTTACACTTCCTGAAGAGGCGGAGGAATGGTATGTTGACTGGTATAACCAAAATATTCTATCCAGCTATTTTCCGGCATCATATCCATGGACCAGGCTCGGCTACACCTACGATTGGGCACCAGGTGCTGAGGAAAAGGGATTGTCAGAATTTGTAGTTAAGAAAGGCTCCTCACTGATTGTGGAATCAATTGAGACTACAAAAGAATACTTCACCGACTGATATGTCTTTGATTTGAAATCAATGTAGATGATTTTTAATTTAAGGGACTGTCTCCTAAAGATTGTCTTAAAAATTGGAACTGTATCCTAAAGATTTCCCTTCATATAGATTTCGAAGTTCTACGACGACAAATCGGTTCGAAATATAAAATGTTGATGATATTAAATCACCTGGAATTTTTATGAGTACATTGAGGAGATTCTTATGAACTTTAGTCTCATTGAGGTACATATTTTTGCGGAGGCTTTATGAAAACGGCAGCTTTGGGGAACGAATTGGAACGAATTGGGGACTGTCCCCTACACTCCCTACACTCGCCCTAAACTCTCCCCGACAGACTCGGAGACCATGTAAAATGAGAAAAAAAAAGTTAATTGGAATTACTTTTGGAACGATTGCAGGTGTTCTCGATGTGATACCGATGATAGTGCAGAAATTGTCATGGGATGCAAATATTTCAGCTTTTTCGATGTGGGTTGTAGTCGGCTTGATTATTTCTTCAATTGATTTCAACATGCCGTCAATTGTCAAAGGAATTGTTGTTTCATTCTTGATATTGCTTCCGACTGCAATTCTTATCGGATGGAAAGATCCGTTTATCCTGTTGCCAATTTCAGCAATGACACTGCTTTTGGGCGGCGGACTTGGATTTGCAATCGATAACCAGAATAATTAAATGAATTGCATGAACATTTTTGTGGAAATTTGTATCTACGATGTGAAACCGATAAACAATAATGAATTATTTGCATTACAAAAAGAAGCAGCCTAACTGATGGACTCTGTTAAATGAGCACAGTCAATTTTGCAAGAAAACCGTCTGCTGCTTAGAACACTCCAGTTCGCAACATTACAAGGGTGCAGGATTCAAGATAGGGGATACCTGCTGCATCAAGGGCTTCTTTTAGTTCCGGCGATTCGGTTCCAGGATTGAGGATAACTCTTTTTGGTTTAAGGGCAACAATGCGGGGAATTTGACTTTGAATATTGCCGATTCCTATATATACCGTCAATGTATCAATAGGAACGTTGATATCATCTAGCGATGCATATACCGGAACGCCTTCGAGTTCTTTTAAAAGAGGATGAATCGGAACGGGCGTATGACCGTATTCTTTTAACATTGAAAACGCCTTGTATGAATATCGATCTTCTCGCTTGCTTGCTCCTAGTATTGCTACCGTTTGTTTTTCAGCCATCTCGACTCCTTTATTACTAAGACACAGATTGCCGACAAGCATAGGATCGGTCAATCCGAATTTGTTTATGTTAATAACCGAATATTTGCTTATAAGCCGGCTGTTCTGTTAATTCGCTCTAAATAAGTGTTCAACAGAACAATTGATTGTGTATGATTGTATTTGATTTTATGCGGACTCTTTCCGTCTTAATGATACAGCACATCATCCAATAAAAAGTTGCAGCTTTGGGTGTTGCACGAAAAAGTAACCCCGTTTAGTGACTGTCCGGCAGTGCAGACGTCGGATAGGGAAATGTCAACGATTGTCCATTCGTTTTCAGTGATTTTGACTGTGTTTTCACTGCATCGTTCGCCGTCGTTGCTGGGGGCGACTACGATTTCGCTTGAGTCTTGGAGACCGTAGAAAGACAGAGATAAAGTTTGAAAAGTTTCAACCGGGAAAGGTTGTCGATAATAGAGATGTGCGCCTTCCCATTGTCCCAATCTAACATTGAGGCAACGGGATGAATCTTTAGCACAGGCTTCTTTTATTTCTTCTATTGTTGCGTTGTCACCCCAAGGATTTGGCGCCCAGGTAACCCCTTCTATGCCGCCGAAAGCATCGACAAATACATCTCCGGGAGGCGTAAACGCACATTCATCTTTGGGTTCATCTGAGTTCTCAAACTGAACACCTAGATCGTGAATTGTTCCTTTGGCCGGATTGATCGCAAGGGAAGAGGAGGATTCAATTGTTTCTCCAAGAGGAGAGGTAAGCTCAAAGCCGATTCCGCTGCCGTCACTAGGGGTCGGACCGCTAATAATATGCCATGCTCCGCCGCTCCGCTCCATGGGGAGCCACTTTCCATCCGGCAGAGCGCGTACCCTTGCGGTTCTAACGGCTACCTTGTGATTGACAAAAGCCAGTCTCAGATAGCCCCACTCATTGGCGTCGTTTATCTGAGCGTGAACATTCCCGGTAACAGGACAAGTCACACGTTTTGCGGTTGCCGCGTCGAGTCCTCCGCCTCCAAGGGCAGTTGCTGCTTCGGTTGAGAGATCAAAGTGAAAAAAGCCTCCGGAGCAGAGCGGGTTTCCCTCAATAGGGCAAAGATCATGAACCATAACAACGCTTGTTCCGTTGACGGTATTTACCTCCCAACATTCACCGCAAGCTTCGCCGGATTCGCCTTCGTAGGAACCTCCGTTCCACGGTTCAGCTACGGCAAAGGTCATTCCCCGTCGCACATCTTCGGGCAAAATGTCCAGTGTTCGATCAAACTCGCACCAACCTCCGCTTGAGGCTGTGTAGGCTGTCAGGCGCACTCCGGTGCATGAAGGGTCCACTGATTCGGGCTCTCCTTCGAAATAATCTACAGTGTTATCGTCGCCTTTTGTATCCTCGCCGTTGCCTCGGCATCCGTAACAAAAGAGAACAAAAAACATCAAAATGGCTTGGGTTTTTAAAATAGTATGCATTTTAAAATTATACGGCTGTCGAATATTTTCTTCAAGAAAGCGTGCATGAAGCAAGCAGCGGCTCTTGTTTGAGGTTGGGAACTGTTTGGGTTCACCAGTTTGGGCTCACAAAATGGACAGAGCGGACGAAGAAGACATAGTAGACAAAGTGGACAACTTTCAATAACCTTTAAGGGCTCATGCGGATCGTACTGATATTTAAGGTGATTTTGGAATTTAAAAGATTCTCAGGTAGGGTTTTGTGAGGGGAGGGCGGATAATGACCTTTTTAGCAGTTAGATGCGTTTTTCAGGTCTTCTTTTAGATCTTCTGCGTTTTCGAGGCCTACGGATAGGCGGATTAGGCGGTCTGAAATTCCCATCGCTTCTCGTTCTTTTTGGGGAACGGCTGCGTGGGACATTTTGTACGGATAGGACAAAATAGATTCGACTCCTCCTAGAGATACGGCTACTGTCCAATAGTGAACTTTTTTCATGATGCGTTCGGCTGTTTCTAACGAATCGGTCTCAAAGGATATTACGCTGCCGAAGCCTGATGCTTCCCGTTTGATTGTATCATGTCCGGGATGAGCGGAAAGTCCGGGATAATACACTTTCTCTACCCAGTTTTGTGAGTTTAGCCATTCTGCCAGAATTATTGCAGATTCAGACTGACAGCGCATTCTGGCGCTTAGGGTCTTAATTCCTCTTAACAGCAGCCATGAGCCTTCGGGACTAAGTACATTGCCTGTGGTGTTTTGAACTTGGTAAATGCTTTGCGCCAAATGAGGTGTTTTCGCGATTACCGCTCCGGCCAGAAGGTCAGAATGACCTCCCAAAAATTTGGTAGCGCTGTGCACGCTGATATCTATATCAAGCTCTAACGGACGCAAATAATAGGGGCTTAAAAAGGTGTTATCTAGAATAGTGATTAGTCCGTGTTTTTTTGCCAGAGCTGCCGTTGCGCTGAGGTCGATTATTTTCAACAAAGGATTCGAGGGACTTTCCAAAAACAAGACTTTGGTGTTTGAAAGAATTGCCGCTTCTGTTTCAGAAGTATTTGTGGTGTCAACAAAGGTATGTTCGATTCCGAATCTTGAAAGATATTTTGTTAACAGTCGGTGAGAGCCGCCGTAAAGATCTTTTGTGGCGACGATATGATCGCCGGTTGACAGAACAGCGGTTAGCGCTGCAGTAATTGCCGCCACTCCCGATGAAAAGGCATAGGCTCCCGCTCCTCCCTCCAATGCATTAAGGGTTTCTTCCAATGCCTTTCTCGTGGGATTTCCCGAACGTGTATAGTCAAACTCTTGGCGTTCGTCGACGTTTTTTTGGTGAAAGGTAGATGCGTGATATATTGGAATACTAAGTGCACCCGTGGCAAGATCGCGATCTTGTGCGCCGTGTAGAATTTTTGTTTCGTATTTCATAAAAAAACTCCGTTATTTCTTATCGCTTGTATCAGCGTGTTTTTGCTGAGCGTCAAGCGATTAGAGTGCAAAATGTTTAAGGTTTTTTGATGAAAAGACAGTCGGTCGAACAGATAAACTCTTTAATTAAGCCATGTATTACAATATTATAAAAATAATACTCATTAGAT
The DNA here is from genome assembly GCA_964458775.1 of uncultured Myxococcales bacterium. Classification (GTDB taxonomy): domain Bacteria; phylum Myxococcota_A; class Polyangia; order JAAYKL01; family JAAYKL01; genus CAYWLQ01. The sequence continues at coordinate 77,721 of CAYWLQ010000001.1, forward strand.
GGAATTAAGATTCGCCTGATTTTGCCGAATGATTATCTTTAGAAGAGAGCCGATCCCTGAGGTTCACTTTTAATTTTTTGTGATTAGGGAAAAAGGACGACGAAAATGATATCACTTTATGCATCTTTGAAAAACTCATGTTTGATAATTTTCCTCTCGGCTTTTGCATTGTCGGGTTTTATTGGCGGATGCAAAGATGAGTGCAAAAGTTCTATCGATTGCAATAAGGGAGAGCAATGCGTCAAGGGAGAATGCAAACCGCTGCCCAAAACAAATGACTCCGAAACTGCAACCGATGACGATAAAGGCAGCGAGAGTGAATCTGAAAAATCGTCAGACGACCCAATCGAAAAATCCACCGATACGGTTTCAGATACGGATTCTGAGATTGATACCAATGATTCAGACACTGAGGATACAAATATTATTAAGGGTGATGCTCAAGACGGAGAACCCTGCGAACGCGGGGGGGACTGCGTTTCGGGATATTGTCAGAATAATGTTTGCTGTGCTTCGGGATATTGCTGTAGTGAGCCGGGAAACAGCAATAGTTGTCCTTCTGCTTTATGCAAGACTGTTTTTTGTGACGGAAACTTTCAGTGTCGTTACTTCGATGTTTCTCTTGGATCATCAAGCACTGCTTCTGAGCAATCCTGTGACGGTCAGTTTAGGTGTGACGGTGCAGGGAACTGTCTTCCGGTAACCTACTGTGCAACGAGTCCTTACAAAGGTCTTGGAACTTATATCAAAGAAGATACCGCATTGTTTGAAAATTGTTTTGAAACTTGCACTTTGCAAAGCCATTGCAATGCGGGATATGAGTGCGATGACGGCATTTGCAAGGTTGCTGAGATCGGTACCGATTTAAACTGTACTTCTGATTTGGATTGCAGCGCCGGTCGCTGTGATAAAACATTGGGTGTTTGCTGCGGTTCGGGAACGTGCTGTTTGTCTGATGAACCGTGCGGACGATATGCCTGCAACCTCGAAACCAGAATGTGTCGTACAGCCTGTCGTATTGACAGTTCGGACAACGACTCTGCCTGTTCGAGTTTGGGTGACTATCACTGTGACAGCGGCTGGTGTTACGAAGATTTGGCAAACGGCGAAAAGTGGTGTGATGAAAACTCGGACTGTTTTGCCGGACATTGTGATTTGATTACTGCCATTTGTTGTGAAGGAGGCAGGTGCTGTGATTCGGATGATCTATGTGACGGTACGAGGTGCCTGATAGGTGCCGGTAATTTTTGTCCGACAACCTGTGCTCCGGAAGGTTTTGATGACGATACATTGTGTCAACCTTTCTACTATTGCCAAGACGGAGTTTGTCTGTCCGGAGTTCTCGAAAACGGAGAGGAATGCGATACAAATGAAAGTTGTATCTCCGGAAGATGCAACAACGGATATTGTTGCGATGCCGGAGAATGCTGCTCAACTGCTTCTGATTGCGTAAGCGACACGTTATGCAATGTGGGTTCGTGCTTGGGCAACAAGCAATGCATTTACTACGCATATCCTTGTGCCTCTTATGACCTAGACGGAGACGAAACCTGTACCGGATACAGTCGTTGTGACGGTGTCGGCAATTGCGTTGCCATATCAGAATGCCCGGGTGGATATATCGGCAACAGTTTTGCATGTGACAACGGTATAGTGGCTTCTGTGTGCGAAGGTTCTTGCGAGAATGACAATCAATGTATCAGTACCTATCATTGCGGTGATGACGGTGAATGCGTGCCGAATTTACGTCCGGGAGAAAGCGGTTGTGACAGCCATAGAGAATGTCAGGATAGTTATTGCAACCTTCAGACCGGTGTTTGTTGTGCAGCCGGCTATTGTTGTAATACAAATGATCAGTGTGCTGCCTTCTCGACTACTTGCGACATGACTTCCTATGCATGTAAAGTTACCTGCGAAGAAGACGAAGACTGCGAGCATTTGGGCGCCTATCGATGCGAATCCGGCAAATGCCTTGCTATGTTGCCAAACGGAGATTGGCCGTGCACCAATAATGCACAGTGCCTTTCCGGGTATTGTGATGCTGTAAGAGGTGTATGTTGTGATGCCGGAAGCTGTTGTCGAGGTGATGCTGACTGTCAGGGCTATAAGTGTACAGAAGAATTTTCTTGTGCGCCGATTTGTAACGGTGACAACAGTTTGTGTGCTGACGGTTACTTTTGCGAGGGTGATAACTGCCTTCCAAAGCAGTCTAACGGCGGAGTCTGTATTACAGACGAAGATTGCATATCTGACCACTGCGATGAAAACAGCGGGATTTGCTGTACAGAAGGAGCCTGCTGTTTGGCATCTTCTGATTGCGATTCGGGTAATCCCTGTAGTGAAGGCTTTTGTAATGCTGCATTTTCATGTACTTTTGTCTCTAAAGCAGACGGAGAATCTTGCAGCGACGGTAATTTCTGCAACGGTCAAGAGCGATGCAGCTTAGGAGTGTGCGGCTCCGGCACTCCTCCTTGTGCAGAGAGCGGCAATCCTTGTTTGGATGTTGTGTGCAGCGAGGAACAGAAGAAATGTCTGGATATTCCGGCTAATCCCGGTCAGTTGTGTTCTGAACCTCTGTTTTGTATCGGCGATGTTCAGATGAGGTGTACGGATACGGGAATATGCGAGGACCCCAAAACCGGTACACCTCCGTGTTCAGGACTATCTGAAAACGGATGTGCCGAATTGGTATGTAACGAAGTCGAAAGAAAATGCGACGAAACTCCGTTGCGAGACGGAACTGTTTGCGGCGAAGACCTCTGCGAAGGCGAGTTTGAATGTGAGTCGGGACAATGTGTAATGGTTGAACCGCCTCCGTGTATTGACGGCAATCTATGCACTGAGGATTTTTGTGAGGAATCGGGCGGAGAGGTTTCGTGCGAAAATGTTTATGCTGCTCCTCGAACAGCAGCATGCGGAGATACTATTACTTTGTCTGCTGCTGATTTTGCCGTCGAAGTGTCTATGTACAATGAAACCTGCTCTTTTGAGTACTACGGTTACGAGACGGCCTTTGCGGTTGCAGAACCGAACGGAAATATAACCGTTACTGTGGTTACAACAGAACCCGAAACCGTTGCCCATGTTCTTATCCTAGACAATCTGTGTGATGCCGAAACCTGCACGGCTCGCGGGTCGGGAGCGCTTACGGCACAGGTTAATTCGGGAGATGCGTTCTTTGTTATTGAGACCCACGGCGCGTCGCCGCCTTCCGAAATGGAGGTCAGTGTAACATGCAATTAAAGTTCGGTACCTATTATGTGATTGACGATGTAAAATTTTTACGGTCGTTATTGTTGGGGCGTTTTGCTTTTGGTTTTATTCTCTTGGTTATATTTTCTTTAAGTTGCGCATCTGTGCCTGATTCAACTGAAGCTGATGAAGAACAAATCGAGACCTCTCAAGAAGCTCTTTTGGTAGATAAAACTGTTGCGGTTGAGGTTGAAGCAAAAACCAAAGAGCATCCATTTGACTGGGAAAAAACTTTTGTGTCAGGTTGGACAGAATATGAGTATTCAGCAAGAGGCGAAGAATGTTGTACGACACCTGGGCAGATAACTGATTGTTGGCTGGCGGATGCCAGGGATGATAGGGTGACATGTGAACGAGACAGTCAATGTCCTTCGGATTCTTGTGATCAAGTAAGGGGTTTGTGCAGATGTGATACTGATGCTGATTGCAATGACGGAATTTGTACGGCAGCAAAGATTTGCGGACCTTCGTGGTGTAACGGATATAGAATGTGTTCGTGTTGGGGCGGATGCGACAAGGTATCGTCATTCGAAACCCTTTGCGTACAACACGGAATGTCATGTTGTGAAGGTTCTTATCCCATACATCCCGACAGGAGAGCGCGTTCGGAGTCAGGTGTGGGCTACTGTTCGTCCTGTGATGACCACAACGATTGTACTCAAGACAAGTGTGATATGGTCGGAAATTGTATTCATGTACCTCTCGATATAACTTGTGATGATAATGATCTGTGTACAGAAAATGACAGTTGTTCTACGGGAAGGTGCAGGGGCGAGCCTGTTGTTTGTGATGACAACAATACTTGTACAAATGACAGCTGCGACGGAGCTGTCGGTTGTGTATTTGAAAATAATACAGATTCATGTAGCGACGGCAATGCATGTACAGTTAACGACGTCTGTTCCGATGGTGCTTGCCTTCCTGGATCTCCTAGAAATTGTGATGACGGCAATCAATGTACCGAAGACTATTGTGACAGCGCAACCGGATGCTACTATGTGTTGAGCACGGGTGCTTGTGATGACGGCAATGCATGCACGGCCGGAGAAACCTGTTCACTTGGTGTATGCGGAGGCGGAGTGCCGGTTAATTGCGATGACGGAAATATCTGTACTGATGACAGCTGCGATTCTGAGCTCGGTTGTGTATATGTAAACAATACTAATGCCTGTAACGATTTAAACGCATGCACGCTCAATGATGTTTGTACAAACGGGGTTTGCGAAGGAACAGAAGAATTAAGCTGCGACGACGGAAATCCCTGCACAAACGAAAGCTGTAACCCGTCAATGGGTTGTGTATATGTAAACAACAACGAGCCTTGCGATGACGGGGATCCGTGTTCGTTTAACGAAACCTGTTCGGGCGGAGCATGCGTGGGAACACCTATGGTTTGCGAGGATAATAACTATTGTACTGATAACGTATGCACACCTTGGGGATGCCAATATCCATATAACGAATCATATTCTTGTCCTATGGCCAATAAATGTGCGGCAAATACTCGTTGTTCCGTGGGAGAATGTGCTGAGACTCTTATTTATTGGAGGTTTGAACAAGAAGATCCTGATGATCCTACCTTTATCAAAGATTGGCTTGGAAATCATAACGGAAGGTTTGAAAATGTTGCATATTCTGCACCGGGCGGAAAAGTTGGCAGAGGTGCCAGGTTCGATCCCGGCGGCGGTTCAAATGTCGGCAAAGCTGTCTGTGACTATCATCCGTTTTCAAACGTACATTCGATTGGTATGTGGGTAAAATTCGATAACGTCCTGCTCGGGAACAAAGAACAGATTATCGGTTCGACCGGCGGTGCCGGTAAAAGTTTCTATCTTGGAATAGACGGCGACAACCAAATTTTTGCCGGTTACGGTAACGACTTTGTAGGCAAGTCAAAACCATCTGTCCCTTCCACTATTTCGGCGGGCGTTTGGGCGAGAATGGTAATGACCCATGATGGTACGCATGCCCATGTTTATGTAAACGGTGTCAAATTAATAAGCTGGGAAGCCGGGTTTGTGGGAGGAGGTTTGGGTACGGTATTTTTCTTGGGTACATCTCAGGGCAATGTTATGATAGATGAAGTTGTAATAGACGAGCGACATTGGAACGAGACCGAAATAGCTTTGGACTATGACAACGGAAACGGACCGAATCCCTTCTTGTACTTGGTTGACTGCAACGACAATAACCCATGTACTTACGATACTTGTCACAAGGATGTTGGATGTATCAATATTCCTAATACAGATCCGTGTGATGATGGAAATGCCTGTACCCAGAGCGATGTTTGCACTACCGGATATTGCTTCGGAACACCTGTAAATTGCAACGACGACAATCCCTGCACGGACGATAGCTGCGACCCCGTGTTAGGTTGTGTCTATACCAATAACACGGCGATGTGTGATGACGGCAATGCCTGTACAGCAAACGATGTTTGCTCAGACGGGGTTTGTGGAGGGGAGGCGATAACCTGTAATGACGGTAATGTCTGTACAACCGATACCTGTAATTCGGCTTCCGGATGCCTGTTTGCAAACAACTCAGACACCTGTGATGACGGTAATGTTTGTACCGAGAATGATGTATGCGGAGCAGGAATATGTTCCGGAACAGCGTTATCCTGTGATGACGGCAATGCCTGTACATGGGACTCTTGTGTTCCCGGTACCGGATGTGTACACGAACCCGTTGACAGCTGCGTGCCTTGTGAAAACGACGGGGATTGTGAGTCATCTGGGCTTTGTCCTGCTGATTCTGCCGGATGTGCGGCGGCATCATGTGTTAGCGGCAGTTGTGTTTGTGATATCATGGCGGAAGCAACTTCTTGTGCTTCCTTGGATACCTCAGAATATCCTGAAAACTGTTTTGACGGATTCTGTGACGGCACAGGTATTTGTATGCCTGTTATGAAAGCAGCCGAACACAACCTGTGTTCTGATTTATTCGACCCGGCGGACCCGACAATGCCGGATGAAACCTCTTACGGTTGGCTCGGTTCTTTTGATAATACTCAGACAAGCGCCATGTTGACCAGGACCGGCAGTACTCTATGCGCCAACAACAATTATTATGCGGGAGGTAATGAATGCACGGAGCATACGACCGGTGCTAGAATAGGCCACGGCGGACCGGATTTGGTTTATGCCTTCAGTTATCAGACGAACAGAATAGATCAATACGAATTGTACTCATATATCATTAAGGTTCAGGCGGATTTTGATGTGGGAATTTATATAAAGAGTGACATAGAGAGTGCGAGTGATTGTCCGGAGGGAAATAATCCGCATATGGATGAACACGCTCAAACGTTTTTGCAGGTTGCTTCCGAAAGATGCGCCTATCCGTTTAAGAACTATCCGATGCCGCCGGTGGTTGAGGACGAATGCCGCGACAACGGAAACACCCTGTACGGCCAGGACTGCTGCGATCCTTGTGTGGAAGGAGCAACCTGCGGATATAAGTGGTGCAAGAGAGGATATAACTACAACGGTACAACTTGTGATATGTGCCAAGGTGCAGGAGGACCCGACTACGATCCGATGACGCATAAAGGCAATTGCGCAGCTCTATGGACCTATCCGGATAATCCTCACGATTGTTCTTCCGAATTGCCGGTGCAGTCCGGTTATGAGGACTATAACTATGTGGCAAGCGCGGTAATTTCACCTCACGGAGCTACTGACGGAAGTACAAGAACGGTTTTCGTTTTTGTTGACGGCGTAACCTCGGACAGAGGCAATTTCTATCTGACAGTAGAAAAAAGGCGCTGGTGGGCAGGCCCATGTGACAGGGTGGCCGACGACTCAAGGGTTTATGACCTTACCAATTCGTCATCTTACGGAGATGTATTTCTCGGAACCCTGGAAGGTACAGTCAACAGTGTACATGGAGGATCCGGGTCATCCTGCGGAGGCTATGATTGCAATACATTTTCCGGAAGAAGTACCTGTCATGCTTCGGGAACCGCCAACGCATTTTGGCCAAACCAGGAATGGTTTAAAATTCATCGTCAAACCGGACGTAGATCAAGTCCCTATTGCGTCATTTCTGATGAATCGATATCCGGCGGGGCTGATTTGGTAACACAGCTGTATCAGGCTTCATCAACCTCCTTAACAATTTGTGATGCATCCTACAGCTCTTTGGGCTGTGCCAGAAACAACAGCGGGTCGAATATAAAGTATGAGTTTACAGCAGATGAGGGAATTTTGTATCTGCTCGGCGTTTCGAGATATCAGGTTTCTAACAGAGTGTGTACTCCGTCGGCCGGCGATACCTGTCGTTATAAGCTGAGTGTATATTCCGGTCCTTGTCCTGCTGCTTGCAGGGCTCCGTCAACCTGGTACAGCGGTTCCGTAAGCGGAACATTTACGGTTAACGGGACAGGTTTTGCTCCAAGTGCTGTTATTTCCGGAAATACAACCAGCTCGTCTAATAGTTATGACCCCGGTGCAGGAGGTTGGGACGGTCGCGATCTTTTGTATCAGATAAATGTTACAAAAAATTCAAGGGTGCGCTTCAGCGGATGTGCCGGCAACGGAGGCAGCGGAAGCTTTAACGGATTGCGAGGGTAATGTTGTTGCCGAAAACAATGATGCCTGCCGTTCCAACGGAATGCCTCGTTTTACTGCCGATCTTTATGTAACAAAACAGCCTTACTATTTAATTGTTGATGGTTTTGCTTGGGATAAAAAGGGGGCTTTCAACATTGCTTTGGCTTATCAATAGCAAGCTTTGCAAGTTAGAGTTTTCATTTATAACAAATCCAGGCAAACTGTTGTCTACTTCTTACAAGGTCAAATACTGAAAGGAGCCGTATGAAGAATCTTCAATCCATTCTCAGCCCGCGATCTGTTGCAGTAGTTGGTGCCACCAATAGACCTAACAGCATCGGTCTGGCGGTGTTTCAAAATCTTTTGAGAGGATGCTATAAGGGCGTACTCTATCCCGTTAATCCAAGCTCACGTTCTGTTGCCGGCGTGCGCGCCTATCCATCATTAAGTGATATTCCCGACGAAGTTGATATGGCGGTTTTAATTGTGCCGCCGCAGTTTATTTCAAAAATTATCGACGAGGCTGCTGAGAAGGGAGTTATGGGGCTTACGGTTATTACAGCCGGCTTTAAAGAAATCGGCGGCAAGGGGCTTGAGCTGGAAGAACAAATCAAACAACAGGTAAACAGCCTAAATCTGCGCATGGTGGGGCCCAACTGTTTGGGGGTTATCAACACGGCTCCGGACATTTCCATGAACGCAAGCTTTGCACAGCGAATGCCTAAGCAGGGTAATTTGGCGTTTATTTCGCAATCAGGCGCTTTGTGTACCGCTGTTTTGGATTATGCCGAAAGCCGCAATATAGGATTTTCAAAATTTGTCAGCTTTGGCAACAAAGCCGATGTAAACGAAATTGATCTTCTGCGCTATCTCGGTCAAGATCCGCTTACCGAAGTAATAGCTATGTATCTCGAAGATATTACCGACGGTAGGGCCTTTATCGAAACCGCGCGCGATATTATTTTTACGTCAAACAAACCCATGTTGGCGGTTAAGTCCGGACGGTCTCCTGAGGGTGCCAAAGCGGCAGCGTCTCATACAGGTTCATTGGCGGGTTCCGATATTGCGTATGATGCTCTTTTCAGACAGAGCGGTATTATTAGAGTAGATACCATGAATGAGCTGTTTGACTCTGCTTTTGCCTTTGCCAATCAACCTGTTCCGAAGGGAAGAAACATTGCCATTGTTACCAATGCCGGAGGCCCGGGAATTATGGCGACAGATGCCGCCATAAGAAACGGCTTAAACCTGGCGCGGTTTAAAGATGAGACAACAGCGAAAATATGGAAACACGTACCGCCTACTGCCAATGTTTCTAATCCGATAGATACGATAGGCTATGCTCCTCACGACCATTTCGGCGCCGTAATAAAAGCCGTGCTCGACGATGAAAATGTGGACGGAGCTGTGGTAATGCTAACTCCGGCAGCCATTACCGATATCATGGAAACTGCGCAGATAATCCCAAAGGCGATAGCCGAAACAAACAAACCGGTGCTTTGCTCTTTTATGGGAGTGGTGGACGTGTCGGAGGGAGCAAATTATCTTCAAAAACACAAAATTCCGGTTTATGCGTTTCCCGAAAACCCTATGCGAGCTATGTCTCACCTGGCGGAGTATGCTGAGCTTCGCAAAGTCACAAACAGAGAGGTTTTGCATTTTGATGCAGACAAAGAAAACGCTGCAGACATTATCGCCAAGAAACTGGACGGCCAAAAATCCTACATGATGACCGAAAACGAAGCCAGAGAGCTGTTGTCGTGTTACGGTTTTCCGTTGTTGCGCAGCAAGCTGCTAAAAAGCAAAGATGAAATCGAAGAAGCCTCAAAAGAAGTACCTTTTCCCGTTGCTATGAAGATATCATCTCCCGATATTATTCATAAGTTCGATGCAGGCGGAGTTATTTTAAGTATCGACTCTATAGAAGCAGCAGAAAAGGCTTATGACAAAATTATGGCAAACGTTAAAGCCTATAAAAACGATGCAAATATAGACGGGATTTTAATGGAGCGAATGGCAGGGAAGGGGGTTGAGGTTATATTGGGAGCCTCTCGTGACCCTAGGTTCGGTCCTGTATGCATGTTCGGCTTGGGCGGAACCTTTGTAGAAGCCTTAAAAGACGTAACCTTTAGGGTGGCGCCGATGTGGGAAGTCAGCGCCGACACGATGATACAGTCCATAAAGGGCTACAAAGTTTTACAAGGTATTCGTAATATGCCGCCCTCTGATATTTCTTCCATAAAAGAATGTATTTTGCGCCTGTCCCAAATGGTAGCGGAACATCCCGAAATCGACGAGTTGGACATAAACCCGCTAATTGTATTTCCAAAAGGAAAAGGCTGTGTGGCAGCGGATGCGAGAATACTCTTAAGACGCTAACTTTTCGGACTGTAAATGTCTTTTGGTAAGTAAGGCGGTTTGTCTAAGATGGGGCAAATTAATGTTTTGTAATGTTTTTTTTCGAAACACTTACCCTATGCGTTTATTGCTGATATGATAGCCGGCATGAGTCGTGCGGTGAAAATGTTACTCCATAGACAGTGGATTACCAGAGAACAGTTTGAACAGGCTATGGTAATGTCTTCCAGATACGGTGAAACCCCTGGATATCATTTGATTCAGATGGGTGCTATTTCTGATGAAGACTTAACAGATTTCTTTACCAGACACTTTTCTCTAAAATATCGTTCAAGAGCACAACTTCGAAATATTCCGGACGAAACAATTTCGATAATGTCCGCCGGCTTGGTAAAGCATTTGAGGGTGCTTCCTATTGTTTTGGCGGGGCAAAATTTAACAATGGGTCTTACAGATCCCAGCCTAACGCATGTTGCAGAAGAAGCCGCTTTTCATACCAAGTTGTTTATAAATCCGGTGCTCTTATCAGAATCGGACATGACTTGGGCTTTGGGACGATATTACCATATATATCCTGTGGATAGAACGGGTTTATCGATGAAACCGCCGGCGGTTTTAGAAAGAGAAACCTATGAACTTATCCCTCCGGAATTTGCCGAAGAAAGAAGAAAGGTTGACGCAGTTGTTAGTGTAACGGATGCGGGATGGAATCTTGATGAATGGGGAATCGGGGATGTATATGCAGATGATGACGATGATGCAATTCCCTTAAACTCTCCCAAACCGTCAAAGCTTTCTTCGGCCAATAGAGGGCAGGCATTTGCTGTTATGTCTTCTTCTCGACCGTCCCTTTTTTCAGTGCCTTCAGAAGCAAGAGTCACCCTTCCTCCTCCTGCAACAAATAGGGAATCTTTGCAGCCGCAAATCAGAAACAGTTATGCTTCCATGATGCTTAACTCGTCTGCACCGGAATATAGTCCTCAAACAGATGAAGATAATCAACGCGATGAAAACTCGATGCAAAAACTGAGTGAGTTTACAAATCGAAATAGGGATTCTAAGTCTACAGACGACTTACTCATTCCAAAGTCTATTCGTGAGCAATATCAGAGAACATCGATTTTAGAAGAAAAACTCTCTGAGAGAATAAACTCAGTTGTTGCCAAAAAAACGATTTCAGAAATTATTGATACAATTAAAAATGCTTCCAATCGTGACGATATAGTTAGCTCATCTCTTGATTTTCTTTTGCTTTTTGCAAGGCGTGCCGCTTTCCTTTTGGTAAAGAAGGACGAAATCAGAGGCTATGAGATTAGAGGTGACGAGACAAATCACACTGCTATTAAGAGCTATTGGATTCCCTATGAGTCGGAATCTATTTTTAGAAAAGCAGCCGAAGATCGCAGTATTCATTTGGGTCCTTTCGGGCGCTCGGTTTCAGATGCTGTTTTTTCAGCAGCCCTGGGAGGGCGTCCGAGCAGAGCGCTGATTATTCCGGTGGTAATTAGAGATCGAACGGCAGGGCTTCTGTATGCGGACAAACTAAGGGTTGACATGCCGCCTTGGAATTTGCTGGAACGTATTGCGGAAGTAACCGGTGATAGTCTGCTTCGCCTTTTAACGGAACGAAAAAAGACATGACAAAAAACGGGGGAATTTTACCGGGCATAAAGACAGAAATTGCGGCCGGAGTAACAACGTTTGTTACGATGGCCTATATTATCGCGGTCAATCCGTCGATACTGTCCGCTTCGGGAATGCCGGTTTCGGATGTTTTTTTTGCCACATGTGTTTCTGCTGCCGTTGCCACCTTGATCATGGGGCTATACGCAAAATATCCTTTTGCTCTTGCACCGGGCATGGGTATAAATGCGTTCTTTGCTTTTACGGTATGCGGACAAATGGGACTGCCTTGGCAAACCGCACTTGCTTGTGTTTTGGTTTCGGGCATTGCCTTTTTGATGCTCTCGGTTTTGGGACTCAGAGAAAAGCTTATCAGTTCAATTCCCGCTGAGCTGGTACGGTCCATTTCTGCCGGAATAGGATTGTTTATTGCTTTTATCGGTCTACAACATGCAAAAATTGTAGTCGCAGATCCCGCAACTATGATTACTTTGGGCAACTTGAGCTCCCCTGAGACTGTAGTCGCTATAGTCGGCTTGGTAACTACTGCAATACTTGTTTCTGCAAAAATACCGGGGGCAGTGCTTCTCGGAATTGCAGTTACAGTCGGCATATCGTTTATGTCAAAGATTGCGCCCATGCCTAACAGTATTATTCAAGCTCCTTCTCTTCCTTCAGAAACCATGGGTGCTGCCTTTTTTGCACTTGGAGAGCTTTTTCGTCCTGAGATACTGCCCATATTGTTTACAATGCTCTTTATCGATCTATTCGATACCATGGGAACGCTGTTGGCCTTGGGATATGCATCCGGCAGAGTCGAAAAGAACGGTAACTTTCCAAGGGTCGGCAGGGCATTTACCTCTGATGCTATCGGTACAATAATAGGTGCTATTCTGGGAACCAGTGCGGTTACAACCTATATCGAAAGCGCATCCGGAATAGCAGTCGGAGGACGCGACGGCCGCACAGCCGTTGTAACCGCACTATTGTTTTTGATAGCACTTTTCTTCTTTCCGGTTGTTGCATCAATTCCAAATTATGCCGTTGCTCCGGCCTTGATTATAGTAGGAGCAATGATGACCGGAGGGTTGGCCGATATAAACTGGAAGGATTATACAGTTGCAATTCCGGCACTCGGAGTAATTCTAATTATGCCGGCAACCTACAGCATCTCAAACGGATTAGGTGCCGGTTTTATATTGTATGTAGTTACTCACCTAGCTGCAAGGCGGCATCGAGAACTGTCACCAGTTGTCTATATTATATCGGCGGCATTTTGTGTTTATTTCTGCCGGTAGCTGATATAATGAAGACTGCTTAAACTACCAAGACAACGCTATGTGATCGTATGAGATGACAGATGTTTCGTTAGTGTTTTGAACATCTATTTTAATATGTCCTGTTA
>CAYWLQ010000002.1:0-26501 GCA_964458775.1 uncultured Myxococcales bacterium
AGACGAATCCAATAACAGGCAGAACTCATGGTGTCCGTTAAATGTTTGTTCTGTTCTAAATAATCAGTGCAGTTTTTTGTGAACGGTTGAGTCAGCTTAAAATAATTTCCTATACTCTTTTTGCCGATTGTTACCCTTGCCCGGCTGGGGATTTACAAACTTATGCTGCCCTGGAATTTATTGGATGCAATGATGAAGGAATCCTAATGGCTATTTCAGTTTCTTCTACACATTCGCATCTACGCCCGCATCAAGCATAGAATTCGTATCTATATCCGCATCAGTGTCTGTATCTGTATCTGTGTCTGTATCTACGTCTGTATCTGTATCTGTATCTGTGTCTGTATCTACGTCTGTATCTGTGTCTGTATCTACGTCTGTATCTGTGTCTGTATCTACGTCCGTATCTGTATCTGTGTCTGTATCTACATCGGTATCTGTATCTGTGTCTGTATCTACATCGGTATCTGTATCTGTATCTGTATCTATATCAGTATCTGTATCGGAGTCGGTATCTGCATCGATATCTGCATCGGTACCGGCGTCTTCTTCCGGATCTGTGTCTATTAAACCGGAACCGCAGCATACTGCCTGAATGTCAGAGCAACTTGCATCCTCTTTTGTTAAATCTCCGCAACCGGTTTGTTCAAATTCCCATAAAGCTACACACTTGCCGGTACATTGGGTTTTCGGAGGACTTCCGTCGCTGCAACAATGTTGAGATCCGGCGCATTTTCCGGCAACTGCTTTAAACGGAGCATTGCACCACCAATCACAGGTATAGGCGCATGAACCGTCGGGAAAAACTGTTGTATCGGTATCGGCATCTGTATCAGCATCGGCGTCAACATCGGTATCAGCATCGGAATCAGAGTCGGCATCCGCGTCAGCATCAATATCAGTATCAGCATCCGCATCTATGTCGTTATCGGCATCCGCATCTGCGTCTGCATCCGCATCTGCGTCTGCGTCTGCATCTGTAGTTCCTTTTCTCCAATCCTCTGTTTCGGCTTTATCTGCCGATGCACAGGCCCAAACTGAAAATGAAGCAAACATAAGGGTTACAAGCTTTAATAGATTCATAATCATTACCTCAAAATTAATAATCCAATCGGATTCGCAGCCCCCAATAGCGCGATTTCGGCGTTTTTTCAAACACCTTATCCATAAAATGTAACAGTAAAAACAAATTGCAAGGGGGGATTTTTATATCTCACATAAAATCTTTAAATAAAGCTTCAACTTTGGACAGTTCGCGAGGTTTTCGCTTAACAAGGGTTTGTTCCGCCAACAAAGAATTGCGATCTTCAAAAGCAGGTGCGGATGCATCTTGATAAAGTATTCCTCCTGGAATGATATCTCCCCAGGTTTCGGCCATTTTTAACGCCTTTTCCCTGTTTGACGGATCATAATTGGGGTCAATATCTTTAACATTTTTAAAACGGCTTCTATACCAAGCAAACGTATTGACTTTATTCATGCTTATGCACGGCTGAAGAACTTCTATAAAGCTAAACCCCTTGTGCAGAACCGCAGACTGAATAAGTTGGGACAATCCCTGTTGATCTCCTGAAAATCCCCTTGCTACAAAGCCGCAACCCAAAATGAGTGCCAAAGCCGGAGCTTTTATGGGAGTCATAATAACTCCTTTGGGTTGCAAAGAGGTTATAAGTCCCTGATCGCTGGTGGGAGATCCCTGACCTTTGGTAAGACCGTAGATTTGGTTGTTGTGCATAATCAGTGTCATATCTGCATTTCGTCTAACCGCATGTAAAAAGTGATTGCCCCCCTCCCCTAAACAATCTCCGTCACCTGAATTTACAATAACGGTTAGATCGCGATTTGCTATTTTTGCTCCTATTGCAGCCGGCAATCCTCTGCCGTGCAATCCGCAAAGACCGTTGGCTGTGATATATTGAGGAAGCTTGGCCGCCTGACCTATTCCCGCCGCCATAAGAACTTCTTCGGGCTTTTTGCCGAGTGCTTCCAATGCCATTTTAACAGCAGCCAATATACCGAAGTCTCCGCATCCGGGACACCAAGCAGTGTTTTCTGTATCGTTTATCTCAAAAGTACATGTCATTTTTTCACCGCCTTTTCCAGGTCATCTCTAAGTTCATCCGCCAAAAACGGTCTTCCGTCTGTTTTTAAAAGAGTATCAATATCAGTTCTTCCCGAATATCGTTTTAACAACTCCGCAAGTTGACCGTTGCCCTCCACTGATATTATTTTTTTAGCTTTTGCCAGTGCCTTTTTGGTTCTCTCTTCGGGAAACGGCCAAATATGTCTGAAATAACAAAATCCAATATCAACGCCGCTTGCTTTTAGTGCAGCAACTGCCTCCAAAACAGGTTCTCGAACTGTTCCCCAACCTACAACCATTACCTCAGCATCAGCGTTAAACAAAACTTCAGGGCTTAGGCAATCTTCAATTACATCTTTGGCACGAACCAGTCTTTTCTGAACCATTTTCCTGTGCAGATCGCCTTGTTCGGTAATATGCCCGGTCTCGTCATGTTCGTGACTGTCCGTCAATATTAGGTGTTTGCTCTGACCGGGATAAAGTCTGGGTGAAACGCCGTTCTCAGTCAGCGCATATCTTTTGTATTCTTTAAGAGAAGCTGCTTCTTTGTCTGACAGCAAAGAAGTTTTTCGTTTCACCTTCGACAAATCAAAGGGCTCAACCGTAAAATACGACTCCGCCAAATATTGCTCTGACAAAACAATAACCGGTATTTGATACTGTTCGGCTAAATTAAAAGCCTGAATTGTATCAAAAAAAGCCTCCTCAGCATTTCCGGGAGCCAAAACCGCTCTGGTAAACTCTCCGTGACCTGTAAAAATTGCAAAAAACAGATCGCTTTGGTCCGTTCTTGTCGGCAAACCGGTTGCCGGACCGGGGCGTTGACAATCAATAATTACAAGAGGAACCTCAGCCGCTCCGGACAAAGAAATAGTCTCACTCATAAGAGCCATTCCTCCGCCTGAGGTTGCGGTCATGGATTTTACACCTCCCATAGCAGCACCGAACGCCAAATTAACCGCCGCTATTTCATCTTCGGCTTGGTCAGTTACAATCTGTACTCGATCCTCAACTTGAGACAAATACATAATAATGCTTGTGGAAGGCGACATCGGATAAGCAGCCATGTACCTACAATCAGCGGCAAGAGCTCCCAACGCTACACATTCATTGCCGTTGATAAACATTTTCGGTTTCGGATTAGGTAAAGGCTTGATTGAAATAGAAAATCTATTCTTAAAATTTTCCAAAGCATAGTTATAACCGGCTTCTGCTGTTAAATAGTTTTTTTCAGCTAAGTCACCTTTAGGAAAAGTTTCTTCAAAAAGAACTTTAAGACCTTCAAGACCGAAACCTATCAATCCGGCAATAAATCCAAGAGATGCAGAATTGGCAAACAAAGGCTTACCGCCTTTTTCCATCGCCATTTTTTTCATAGGAAGATCAACAATACGTTCGTCTTCAGTATCAACTTTTAGAGTCTCTCGGTCGATAATCAATAATCCATTAGAAGACAATTCGCCTATATGAGCAGTTACTGTTTCTTTATCGAGAGCAACCAACAAATCAACAGTACCGGCCATAGCAAAAACAGGTTCGTCTTTAATTCTAAGTTGCATAAAATTGTGGCCGCCTCTTATTCTGGACATGTTGTCCTGAATTGCAAAAGCATATAGGCCGCCGCGAACAAACATTTTACCCAAAATAGATCCTGCACTTTGAAGACCCTGTCCTGCAGCGCCGCCGAACTTAATGTTGAGTTCCGTCATATTTTTATTTCCTTTCAAAGGCGATTATTTGCAATGTCTTCCATAAAAAAGCGAATATTTATTAACACAACTTATCAACAACGGCAGTGTGTGTAATTTCATTTTTTATTATTTTTAATTTTCTCTTCAAGCAGGTTTTATCCGTGTCATGTTAGAAGAACAAACCGCAATAGCCAAAGCATCAGCTTCGTCAACCTCAGGAAGTTCTTTTAAACCGAGAATAGCCTGGATAACTCTCTGCACTTGTGATTTTTCAGCACGACCTGAACCGACTACAGAACGTTTTACCAATGCCGGTGCAACAGATGTAATAGGTATATTTCGCGATGCTAAAGTAACCAATATTACACCTCTCACTTGGCCCAATTTTAGAGCTGAATTTGCATTTTTCGAAAAGAATACATCTTCAACAGCTGCTTGATCAGGATTGCAAATTGTTAACAACTCTTCCAAACGATTGTGTATGGAAAGAAGTCTATACTCCATGTTTTGTTTAGAATTGGTGTTAATTGTACCGGAAAGAATTTTTGTTAAGCGGCTTCCTGATCGCTTAATGAAACCGTACCCGGTATGAAGCGTACCGGGATCGATTCCAAGAGTAATCATCCCTTAAAGTTTTCCATTATTTCATCAGGAATGTCAAAATTGGCATATATTTTTTGCACATCGTCATGATCATCCAATGCATAATAAAGTTTAAGCATTGTTTCAGCCGACTTTCCTGTAAGAGTAACTGTTGTTTGCGGAATACGAGTAAGCTCTGAGCTTTCTGTTTTTATTCCTGCTTTCTTAATAGCTGTCGCGACAGGATCAAAAGAATCAACCGGTGTGTGAATCTCAAAACAGTCACCTTCATCTCTAATATCATCAGCACCGGCTTCTGCTGCTACCTCAAACAACTGTTCTTCTGTGGCGTTTGCTTTGTCAACCACTATTAGACCGACAGAATCAAACATCCAAGCAACACAACCGTTTTCCCCAAGACTGCCGTTATGTTTGGTAAACAGGTGTCTAATTTCAGCAACAGTTCTGTTTCTGTTGTCTGTCATTACTTCAAGAAATACCGCTACACCTTCAGGTCCGTAGCCTTCGTAGATGATTTCTTCATAAATAACACCTTCGATTTCACCGGTACCCTTTTTTATAGCCCTATCCATATTATCACTAGGCATATTTGCAGCTTTAGCATCATCTATAGCTTTTCTAAGACGGGCATTGCCGCTTATATCTCCTCCGCCGATGCGAGCTGCTGTGGTAATTTCTTTGATTAATTTAGTAAAAATTTTTCCGCGCTTAGCATCAGCTGCGCCTTTTTTATGTTTAATCGTGCTCCATTTACTATGTCCGGACATTGTTGCTCCTTAGCAAGTTATTGTTTTGGATAATACAGATTCACATGGGTAACGGTCAATATGCCGGTTAAACAAAAATCAAATAATACAACTAAATAGAGGTTAAACATCCGTTGTCTATGCGAAAATCAAGTCTGTCATTATCCAAAAGAACATGATCCAGATGTGTGGTGGTAATAAAAACCTGGCCGGAGGATAAACGCAAAAAATTAAAAAGTTCTCTATTTCTATCTCTATCTAATTCAGAAGAAATATCATCGAGTAACAGAATAGGTTGTCTTCCGCATGCCTCTGACAAAACTCTTGATTCAGCAATTTTTAAAGCAAGAACAGCAGTACGTTGTTGACCCTGAGATCCGAATTTTTTTGCTGACTGATTTAGAATCTCTATTTCTAAATCATCACTGTGGGGGCCTCTGTTTGTAAAACCTCTATCAACATCATGAGCAAAACTTTTTTCCAATATCTGTTCCAGATAACACGCATCTCCTTCAACATTAGGTCGGTAGATAATTTTTGCGATTGAACCTTTTGTTATTTGTTCAACAGCATCAGCAAAAATCGACTCGGCTGTATCTATAAATTTTTTTCTTGATTCAATAATTAATGACCCTAAAGAAGCCAATTGAATATCAAAGGGTTTTACTGAAGAAACAGCTTTGGGTTTATTTTTTAAAATAAGGTTTCTACTTTGAAGTGCTCTATTGTAGTCTGATATCCATTGAGGATAAGATTTCTCTGCCTGAAAAAGAGCTCGGTCTAGAAATCTTCGACGATCTTTAGGACCGCCTTGAACAAGAATCATATCAGCCGGATGAAACAATACCATTGGAAGCTGTGAAAAATGATTTTGCACATCATTCAATTCTTTTTGATCTTTTAGTATTTTTCGACCTGCACAAGATATTTCGATTTCACAGGAAAGACCCTTGGCCGCACCGTCAAAGAGAGATTTAATATTTGCTTTGCATGAATTGTGAAATATTAGTTCTCTTCGGACAACAGTTCTAAAGGACCTAAGAGCACTAAAAAAATATATAGATTCTAATATATTTGTCTTTCCAGAGCCGTTGTTTCCAGAAATAACATTAAATCTTGAACACGGTTCAAAAATAGCTTCTTGAATATTCCTAAAATTCTTTATTTGAAGATTGCATAGAAAAAGAGAATTCATCAGATACGCATAGGCATAACAACACCGATAAAGTAATCGCTAAGATCTCTAATTACAACAGGATCTAGAGAACCGGATAAGTCCATCTTTATTTCATCATCTCTAAGAACACTTATAATATCAATTAGATATTTTGCATTAAAACCGATCGTTAGGTTTTCACCTTCAAAAGAAACATCTAATTGTTCAGATCCATGTCCTACAGCAGGATTATTGGTTTCAATTTTTAAAAGACCGTCTGAAAAATCAAAACGAACTCCAAGGTTTTTGTCTTCTGATACAACTGTAACTCGTCTTAAAGACTCCAACAAACTGGATCTTGAAATGATAACTGTCTTTTCATTAGATTTTGGAATTACCTGATCATACGGAGGAAACTCATCTTCTATAAGTTTCGAAACCAACATTACATCACAAACCAAAGGATCTTGTCCGCTATTGTCCAGATCCAAAGACCTTCTGAAAAATACTGAACCGTCCTGAGAGGCAGCCTGTACTGTTCCTTGTTCGTCCTCAACTAAATGTTTTATCTCTGTTATTCCCTTATTTGGAATAATCATTGAAAAATTATAGAAGCCGACCTCATCAACCTTGATTTCAACTTTAGAAAGTCTATGTCCGTCAGTTGTGACCATACGAAGATTTTTTCCGTCACCTTGAAAAAAAGCCCCTGTCAGATGATTTCTGGTTTCATCGGTAGAAATTGAGAAAGATGTTTGCTCTATCATTCTGTGAATTACAGCAGTATTAATATCAAAGAACTGAATATGAGAAATGTCAGGTACAATTGGAAAATCCTCAGGAGGCATAACTAAAAGTTGAAAACTTGATCGTCCTCCAAAAATGCTAACCTGTTCTCCTTCAGTTTTTATAGTTATTATACCGTCAGGCATGTTTCGGGTTACATCATAAGCTGTTTTTGCCGGAATTGTAACAGCACCTGACGAAATAATTTCTGCCGGATATAAACCCGTAACAAAAAGATTTATATTTGTAGCTGATATTCTAACTTGATCTCTATCAGAAGCTTCAATGAGAACATTTGATAAAATTTGCATTGAGCTTTTTCTATCAGCTATAGCTGCTGTTCTTGACAAGGCGGCAACTAAGCATTTTTTTGTGATCCTTATTTCCATGGTCCGCTCTCTTTCAAAGAATTTTTCAGAACTCTTTTTTATATGATCACATAAATTATAAAAAGATAAAGTTAATAGTAATTGGGGATTTGTGAATAAAAAATATAACCTATTGTATTTTAAAATATAATTCTAATAAAGAGTATGTGTGTAAAATTTAGGGTTTAAGTGAATAAAAAGCAAAATAAAAATAATTCACATTTTAGACACATATATTTCAAAAGGTTGTTAACAGATTATTCAGATATCAATAAAGCATTTGAGCAATTAAGAAAGGTGAGAACCTCGATATGAGGATAAAAGAAACAAAATTTGAAATAATATCAGAATATAAACCCAAAGGTGATCAACCTCAGGCCATAGATAAATTGGTACAAGGCATAGAAAACGACGAAAAACATCAAGTACTATTGGGAATCACAGGTTCAGGAAAGACTTTTACAATTGCAAATGTAATAGCGAGGGTAAATCGACCGACACTACTAATAGCACATAACAAAACATTGGCAGCACAACTGTTTGCTGAAATGACGGAACTTTTTCCGGATAATGCTGTTGAGTATTTTGTAAGCTATTATGATTATTATCAACCTGAAGCATATGTGCCTACTACTGACACCTATATTGAAAAAGACTCTGCTATAAATGACAAAATAGATAGGTTGAGACATTCAGCGACAAGAGCTCTATTATCAAGAAAAGATGTAATAGTAGTTGCATCGGTTTCATGCATTTACGGAATAGGAGCACAGGAAGACTATCAAAAGATGCTTATACCGGTTGAGGTAAAAGAAAATCTTGCAAGAGACCAACTAATGCGAAAACTTGTAGATGTTCAATATCAAAGAAATGATATGGATTTTGCGAGGGGTACCTTTAGAGTCAGAGGCGATGTGGTTGAGATTTTTCCGGTATATGAAGAGGAAAAAGCTATTCGTATTGAATTTTGGGGAGATGAAGTAGAAAGAATAAGTGAAATCGATCCTTTTAGAGGTAATGTATTGGAAAGAAAAGATAATGTAGTTCTTTTTCCAGGATCTCACTATGTAACACCTAGAGATAAACAACTCACAGCAATGGAACGAATAAGGCAGGAACTTAGGGAACGTCTTCAAGAACTGGATAGAAACGGAAAATTGGTTGAAAAACAAAGATTAGCAGAAAGAACAATGCAAGATATGGAGATGCTTGAACAAACCGGTCATTGTAACGGAATAGAGAACTATTCAAGACATTTTGACGGCAGACTTTCCGGAGAACCTCCTACCACTTTAATAGATTATTTTCCTAAAGATTTTCTAACGATAATAGATGAGAGTCATCAAACAATTCCTCAGATAGGTGCAATGTACAAAGGGGACCACTCAAGAAAAAGTAATCTTGTTGAATACGGATTTAGGTTGCCTTCCGCAATGGATAATCGCCCGTTAAAATTTGAAGAATTTGAAAAACGAATAGGAAAAACAATATTTGTTTCAGCTACTCCTGCTGAATATGAGTTAGAAAAAGCAGCAGGCGCTGTTATTGAGCAGGTAATCAGACCTACAGGTTTATTAGATCCGGAAACTGAGGTTAGACCTGCCGGAAATCAGGTAGATGATTTATTAGATGAGGTAAGAGAAAGAGTTGAGAAAAAACAGAGAGTTCTAATAACAACTCTAACTAAAAGAAGCGCAGAAGATTTAACAGAATATTATGCAGAATTAGGTATCAAGGTAAAATATCTTCACAGTGATGTAGATACATTAGAAAGAATAGAAATAATTAGGGAATTAAGAAAAGGAACCTTTGATGTTTTGGTAGGAATAAACTTGTTAAGAGAAGGACTGGACATTCCGGAGGTATCTTTAGTTGCAATTTTTGATGCTGATAAGGAGGGTTTTCTTAGATCGACCAGATCACTCATTCAGATAATAGGAAGAGCAGCGAGAAACGCTGAAGGAAAGGTGATAATGTATGCAGACAAAATTACGGATTCGATGAGAAATGCTATAGAAATCACCGAAAGAAGACGAGAAAAGCAAACTATTTATAATGAATTAAACAACATAACTCCAAAAACAATAAATAAGAAAATAGAATATTCTGTAAATATCGGTACTAAAATCGAATATCAAGAAGACCAAAGCATACAAGAAACAGCAAATGAAATAGATATAACAAGTTTGAGAGAAGAAATGATAATGGCTGCAGAATCACTTGATTTTGAAAAAGCAGCTAAGATACGAGATAGATTGAGAAAATTGGTCGGACATACACAAATAATTTCTAACAAAGATAACAATCAAACAAAAAGAAGAACCAAGGGTAGAAAAAGATAAAAACAGTGGCCAGGGACGGAATCGAACCGCCGACACGCGGATTTTCAGTCCGCTGCTCTACCGACTGAGCTACCTGGCCCCCAGACGGAAGCACACAGTATCTTCATGAATCAAAACTTGTCAATCAGCGAAATGAAAAATTTTTAAATGAAAAAATAAAAATAGGTCTGGTGTTGTATAGAAAAGGGGTCAATGATAATTTTAGGGAGAATATTTAAGAGAAGGATAACCCTTAGAAAAAAGAAATGATAAAATGCCAAAAATGCGGAACAGAATACACCGGAGCTGAAAGATTCTGTCCTAAAGACGGTGCAAGACTCGGAACCGGTGAAATGCCGGCGGTAAAATTGCCTTCAATTCCGCCGGAAAAAGATCCTCTTATAAATAAAGTAATACAGGGAAGATATAAAGTTTTGGCACAAATCGGCGAAGGCGGGATGGGTGTTGTATATGTGGCAGAACATGTAGAAATAGAAAAAAAAGTAGCTTTAAAAGTTCTTAGAGATGATTTTTCGAAGAGACCGGAAGTTGTAGCAAGGTTTAGACAAGAAGCCAGATCTGCCGGGAAAATAGGAAATGCTCATATAGTGGATGTTACTGATTTTGGACAGCTTGACAACGGCGGCGTTTATTTTGTGATGGAGTATCTTCAGGGGAGAGGGCTGAACGAAGTAATAAGAAAAGAAAGAATTAATGTTAAAAGAGCGGCCAATATCGTTCTTCAGATCGCTCAAGCCTTAAAAGCTGCACACAAATTGGGAATTGTACATAGAGATTTAAAACCAGAAAATATTTATTTAATAGAAAAAGACGAAGAAAAAGAATACGTAAAAATACTGGATTTTGGAATAGCAAAAATATCAGATAGAGATTCAGAAGGACAAAGATTAACAAAAACAGGGATGATATTCGGAACACCTGAATATATGTCTCCTGAGCAGGCATCCGGAAAGCCTCTTGACAATAGAGTTGATATTTATGCTCTTGGATGCATCATGTTCGAAATGTTTACGGGAAGAGTACCTTTTGAGGGAGAAACTTTTATGGCTGTGCTGACTCAGCATATGTTTGAGCCGGTACCTAGAATTGAGTCAATATGCGACTCAGTAAAAGTTCCCGAAAGCGTTAAAGCTGTTGTCTATAAAGCGATGGCAAAAGAGATGGAAGATCGATACTCGGACATGATGGAATTGGCCGATGACTTAGAAAGAGCAATGGCGGATATTGGAGATAAATGGAAAGAAAGATCAGAAGACAGAAATATTTCAAGTATTCGTAACAGAGAAACTGTGGAAACAGGATTTGAAAAAGAAATATTTGAGATAGGAAACGACAAATTAAAAGAAGAAAAAAAACGCATGCAAAATATTATTATGGCTATGATTCTAGTCATCTCTGTTTTGCTGGGCGTTGGAATTTATTTTGGAATGAATATTGAAAAAGATGTTAAAAATGCTGATATAGGAAATTCAAGGATAGAAGAAGAAATTGGAAAAGCGATAATAGAAAAAGAAACAGAAGAAAAAAATACAGAAATTAGAGATAGCGAACGTAAAGATAAGGACTCAGAAGAACAAAAGATACAATTAAATATTGAAGAAGATAAAGAAAAGATAATAAAGGTGGAAATAGAAACGGTGCCCAAGGATAGTACGATAATAATTGAAGGTATGGGACAAGTCTGTTCAGTTACACCATGTATAGTAGAAATGGAAGCAGGACGACAATATGAGATAGAAGCGAATAACAGCGGAAATGAACAGAGAATTAGCTTTACACCGTCTGAAAACAATAGAGAATTAGAAATTAAGTTAGTAAGAAAAACAAGAAAAAATATTAAAAAGAATAAATCTGTAAATGAAGTAAAAAAAGACAACGAAGACGGACTAAAAATACCTAACGTTTTTAAAATTCAATAAAATCATAAACAATTTAGGGATGTATATATTTGTTTCTGTAGATCGCGTATAGATTCGCTGTCAGAGGAAAGAATTAGTGCATGGTTAATGTAGAAGGAAGCCAAATTTAAATCACCCGCTTTTAGTAGAAGACGAGATAAAGTCTCAAGATTAGAAGAATCAGAAAAATGAGAAAGAGAAAGTGCTTTGTAAGAAATATCAATACCTTCTGAAAGAATATTTGATAAAGGTTTATCCATTATAGAAACAAAATAAGAAAATAAAAAATGAGCCTCAATGTTGTCAGGGTAAGAAGAAACTGCATTGCGCAAAAGATCAAGGGATTCATAAACCATACCTGAATAAAACAAAAGCTCTGCTTTAAAAAGTAGTAAGTCAACTGAGTCATGAAGATTGGGTGACAAATTTTTTAGTAGAAGTTCAGCTTGTTCAACTTTGTTTAAACGAATAAGGCATTTCAATTCGAAATGATCAAGTAGATAAGTATTTTCAATAGATGAAGTTTCTTTTCTTAGATTATTGATTTCACTAAGAGCGGTTTCGAAAGACTGATCATTAATAAGAAGTTCAATTCTCATAAGTTTTATATGAAGAGATCTTGATGATTCAGGAATGTTTTCATCCAAAATTGATAGTGCCTTTTTATAATTGCCGCGACTTGAAAGAACGACAGCATTAAATGGTGAAATTTCCATAAGATTCTTTTCGAAACCTAGCGGTTTTGCAAGAGAAAGAATCTCGCCGTTATTTGAGGCCTCTAATAAATTGAATGATATACCGGTAAAGGTTTTCCACATAAAATCTGAAAGTCGATCTCGAACCTGGTGAAAATGTGATGCACCGCGACCAAGAGGTACGTAAAGAGCACCAGGACGAAAAGTAAGTCTAGATGGATCAATAGCCTGCCATGAAGATCCGTCCCAATAGGAGTTCCACATGTGATAGGCCCAAAGTCCTCCATAAGTTAGAAGCATTCCTGTGATCAAACGAGTAGGGATTTTATTTGCTCTCATCAAAGAAGCAAACAGAACAGCGTGTTCTGTGCAATCACCTGAACCGCTATCAAGAGCGGAAACAGCATCAAACATTGAAAATGTGTGACGTTTGTCGGGAAGAAGGGTGCTGGTATATTGCATAATATAAGCAGCAGCTTGATTTGGGTCAGACCAGATCTTTGAAGAATTCTTTTGAAGAGATACCCTTGCTATAACAGAAGTAGCATTAAGCTGACGAACAGAATCAAGACGACCGGATTTTCCGCCTGATTTTAAATAGGCCAGAGCCTGAACAATTTTTGGATCTTTGGGAAGAATATACATTGAAGAAGTAAGGTCATCATCAATCGGAGGTTCATTTTTATCCGGGGAACCTGCGTGAACTCGAAGAATAATACGATTGTTTGAAACACGTTCAACGGTTTGATTGAGTGAATCTGAAAGCATATCCAAATTATCGAGTCGACTGGGAGAAGAAATGAGCTCATAGACAGCAGAAGAAGCAATATTTGGATCATAAATATAGGCGTTTGAACGCAGACCTACAAGCAACTCAGAAGTTTCAGAAGAAAAAGATAAATGACCGAGCAATCGATATCGTGTTTCGTGAAATTCCGGGTATTCTTCAGCATAGAGAATACCATCAGTCGAAAAGAAAAACCTGCTTAGCAAAATATCAGAATTATTTTTCAAAACATCAATCCAAAAGCCGTTAATACGTTGACCCTCAATAGAGACGGTATCAGATTTTGGAGGAAGTGCCCGTAATTGCGAGGGAGAATTTAGTTGGCCGTCAAGAAAAGAAAAAACAAGAGGATCAGATGCGGTTAAAAAGTAAGTTTTTAAATACTCAGGAA
Organism: uncultured Myxococcales bacterium; assembly: GCA_964458775.1. Taxonomy (GTDB): domain Bacteria; phylum Myxococcota_A; class Polyangia; order JAAYKL01; family JAAYKL01; genus CAYWLQ01. The sequence goes on from CAYWLQ010000002.1 coordinate 13,547, forward strand.
GGAAATTACCAAAAATTTCGTTTCCTGATAATTCAATTGAATCTTGTTTTAAATCTTTAGGAGGCGCGTATGAAGAAGATGAAAAAATGAGTCTGTTATAAGAGTTATTATCCGAATTACTTATCTGAACAACATGAGTAGCGATTTGATCTTTTTTAACAAAAGATGAAAAGTTTAGACGTCCGGAAACCAAGTCGGTAATTTCACGACGAACAAAAATGTTCTGAAACATTACAGATCCCAATTTAACGTTTTTAACAGAATGAGAAAGAATAGTACGTTGTTTTTTGTTATCATTGGAATCGATTATTTCAGTGCGAACCTCTCTTCCTACATCTGCTCCGTCTATGTGTATGGAAAAGACAGCATGAGAAGAAGAAGATAAACAAGACTGTGCAGAATTATCGGAAATGATAGGAGAATCTACCGGAATATGAATAGTGGGAGAAGGAGATCGGCAAGAAAAACAAAATAAAATATAAAAAACGAAAAAAGATCTCATAAAGACTCCAATCAAGAGGGCTCAAATCAAAAAGTAAAGAAGAAATAGACAATAGGTGCTCCAAAAAGAAGAGCGTCTATTCTATCCAAAATACCTCCATGACCTGGAATTATTTTTCCGGAATCCTTAACTCCAAAACCTCTTTTTAAGAATGATTCAGATAGGTCTCCCAATTGACAGAACACACTGAGAAGAAAAGAAAAAATAAGGGTGGAAGCAAAAGAAAAAGAAGGAAAAAGAAAATGACGAGCTAAAAGAATAAAAAAACAGGTTGAAAAAAAGCCGCCCAAAGCACCTTCCCATGTCTTTTTGGGGCTTAATTTCGGGGCAAGAAGATGTTTGCCAAAAAAGCGTCCGAAAGCATATGCCCCGGTATCACCGATAAAAGTTCCAAGCATAAGTAAAAAAACAATATTTCTAGAAGAAGAAAAAGAAGAGGGAGAAACACCGATAAGACCTATAAAACCCATCAGAACGCCGATATAGAAAACTGAAAAAAACGAAGATGAAAGAATAGGAACGAGATTAGCAGCAGTAAAGTTCAAAAATATAAAGGAAAAAAAAATGGAAGTAACAATGAAAGGAAGAGCAAAAACTATAATACGACTATCAAAATGAAAATAAGAAATAGAAAAAGTTAGAAAAGAACAAAGAAGTGAAGAAAACAAAATAGAAAATTTATGAGAACGATCAATTGAGATTGAGCAAAGCTCAAAACATGCAAGACCGGAAATAAGTGATATTGAAAGTATAAAAATTAAATTGGAAGAAAAATAGACAATAGAAAGTACAACAGGAATCAAAAAGGCAGCCGACAGGATTCTTTTTGAAAGATTGGACATGTCAAACAAAACCGAAACGGCGATTTCGACTATTAAAGACGGCTAGTGCTTCGTCAAGAGCTGATTCGTCAAAATCAGGCCAGAATAGGTTTGAAAAATAAAACTCTGTGTATGCAATATTCCACAAAAAGAAATTTGAAATTCTTTGTTCACCGGAAGTGCGGATAAGAAAATCAACCGGACCAATTTCAGATGACCACATAAAACGGTCAACTATTGAATCATCAATATCATCCGGAGACAATTCACCCGATAAAACAACCGATGAAAGTCGTTTAGCAGCAGACACAATTTCTTCTCTGCCTCCATAAGAAAGACAAAGACATAGAACCATATCGTTATTACAGGAAGAATCAGAAATTAGTTCGTCTAAAACCTTTCTTACAAATGAAGGAAGACGATCGAGTTCTCCCACTGCCGTCAGCCGAATACCGTTGTTCATTATTGTAGGACGTTCGGAAACGAGACGAGAAGCTAGAAGTTGCATCAACGCATTTACTTCAAAAGAAGGTCTATTCCAATTTTGAGAAGAAAAAGCATAGAGTGAGAGATATTTAATTCCGCGTTTTCTGCAAGAAGTAACAATTCTTCTAACAGAATCAGCGCCCTTTTTGTGACCTGCAACACGTGGAAGCCCACGAGACTGAGCCCAACGACCGTTGCCGTCCATAATAATTGCAAGATGTCGAGGAGAATTAGAAAAAGTTGAATCGGTCATTTCAACGAACACCTCTATCACAATGACTGTATATTCAGCAAGATGAAGAGAAAAATAGATTAGGATCTGCATGTGTGAAATACAAATCAACCAACAAGCAAAAAAAACAAACCCATACTCTACACCTATTTGCCCAATTTACTGCATTTTGAGATGAAAACTATCTAGTACTTTTTGGAAGTCATAGATTATTCTATTATATCAAGAACATCAGTGAGGTTTTTTGAGTATATTTCTTTTTTGCAAATATTTCTTAATGCATCACTCTTGCAATTAAAAGCAATTGAAAGACCGGCCGCTTGAGCGATCCATACATCGTTTTCATTGTCTCCAATAAATACCGCTTGCTCAATTGATATTCCTTCCTTCTGTGCAAGGTGTTTTAGTCCTTCCGCTTTGCCTTTTAGATCAAAGGGAGTAGGTTCTCCTCCGGATATCAATCCTTCAGAATTAAAAAAAATACGATTTATCAATATGTGATCAAAATATTCAAATCCAAAAAGGTGATCAACTACAATATCCAAACTTCCTGAAACAACAGCCAAGATGTGACCGCGACGTCTAAGTTCTGAAAGGGTTTGAAAAGCTCCGCACATGGGTTTAAGCTTGTTTAGCACACAACGAATGCGGTACTCAGTAGCACCGGCTTCGTGTAAAAGCATGAGATCATTAGTAAACCACTCGGAATATGTTATAACACCGGAAAAATAGTCATCATAAGCTTTTTGCCGACGAATTGAATCTGTTTCAAAAGTCTCATGAAGAGTTTTCCAAATGTAAACAGTGTCATCAACCAATGTTCCGTCAAGATCAAAGCATATCAACGGATAGCGAAGCTTCATTATCAAAAATACTTTCTCTTATTCAGTCTAACTTAAACCTTAATAGCAAAAGTTGTTACTAAGGTGTTATTTAGAAAGTATTACTAATAGATTTTTCAAATTTGAAAAGCAAGATCTACAAATATTTAATAGTCTTCTATGTTTCGATTGTAACTTCTCAAAAATATTTTCTAAAAACAAATATTACATTTAACCTTCTATAGACATTAAAGCATAAAATAAGTTGCCGTCCTTCCTCAAAAGAAGAAGGACGGCAGTTAAGCAAGAAAAAGGAGAAGGAAAAGGGAACACAAAAAAATTACGCAACTAGTGGCGAAAGCGCACATGACTTACATAAAAAGATCAAAAGAGAATAAACAACCTCAAAAACAACACGAACATGATTCGAACTCAATCAGTGTTTCAACAGGGCTCAAAAGAAAAATAGCTGTATTATAATGTTCAAAACGACTATTGCCCCATCTTGATGAACATTATTGCAAAGATCATTAACCGCATTTTCCACAACAACTTCAATCGGTACATCAGCATTAGATTTTTGCTTCCGCACTAGTTGCGCAGCGCATGCTATGGCAATGCATATTTAGTGCCAAAGCCATAGAATGCTATTGCTGATTTTTCTGAATACTGATATCATTGATATATTTAGGGCTTAGGCAATATAAAATTGGAAATTACAACTTTTCATGATCATTCAATTAATGCTTTTCTATATTTATTGAGTTCGTGAACGACATAAGAAATTTCATCTACGAAACAGCAGTTATGATTTTACTGAAACATATTGGGGGCGGACAAATTTTTGTAATCGTAAATTTGTTTTTTTTGATTTGATAAATAAAGATATGTTTGTATGAATAATAATATCAGAGAGCTATGGCGTCTGTATTGTAAGTTTCCAAATTCAATGGAGTATGGAAACAAAGTTGAGTTGTTGGTGGATGGAGAACAAGCATATCCTGCAATGCTGACTGCAATCGAAAATGCGGAAAAAACAATTCTTATGGACAGCTATATTTTTAATGACGATTTGGCCGGAAATATATTTGCTGAGGCTTTAATGTCCGCATCGCGTAGGGGCGTGAAGGTCTATCTAATTGTAGATGCAGTTGGGGTTATTGGGGTATCTGATACCTTTTTTCACGTCATGAAAAATGCCGGAGTTAAAGTACTGAAATATCGATCTCTTCAACCGTGGAGAAGAAGTTTCGGCTTTTTAAAGAGAAACCATAGAAAGATGCTGGTGACAGATAACCGAATCGGCTTTGTAGGAGGAATTAACATTGGTGACGAATGGCTTCCGACTTCTATGGGAGGATTGGGTTGGCATGACATACATATCTGTGTTCATGGTCCAATTGTCAGGGAGCTATCAAGACTTGCTGTTTCCACCTGGCACAGTCATGGTAATGAAGTACTTGATCCCACAGAGTTTTTGCCTCAAGTTTCTTTGGCAGGTACAGAATATGTTAGTGTTGTCGGATCTCTTGAAAGACGAAAGAGGAAAGCAATTAGAGGTTCATATTTACAAGCAATAAAAACCTCAAAAAAATATATTTATATTGCAAATGCATACTTTCTTCCTGATATGGGATTTAGACGTGCACTTAGAAATGCCGTACAACGCGGTGTAGATGTAAGAATAATGGTTCCGGAAAAGGGAGATATTTTGCCGTTTCAGTTAGCCGGACAAGCTCTCTTTGCCAGATTGCTTAAGATGGGAATAAGAATCTTTTTGTGGAATGAAGCAGTCCTTCACGCAAAAACAGCGGTGATTGATGATCAATGGGCGACTGTCGGCAGTTTTAATATTGATCATCGTTCATGGTCGATGAATCTGGAAGTTAATGTCAATGTAATGGGAGTCGGCATTTCAAGTCTACTTCGAAAAGTTTTTACAGATGATCAAAAGCGTTGTGTCGAATTGACCTTGGAACAATGGAAGAGGAGACCTCTTATAATAAAATTTGCTGAAGCATTTTTCTACTTGTTTAGAAAATGGATGTAACTAGTTAACAGATTTAATTTTTTTAAGATTTTTCTGCACTAAAAATGTTTACTGTTCCTAATGTCAAAGGCCTATATTCGATGTGTTTAAAACCGGCTTTGTCGATGGTTTGAATAAACATTTCCGGCTGCGGAAAAGCTTCTACAGAACGAAGCAAATAATTATAAGCATTCGGTTCAGCCCAAATGCGTGCGGCAAGAGGTACTATTGTCTTAGTATATGCCTTATATCCTAAATAAACTAGTCTATTAGTGGGAATACCCAACTCCAAAATAACCAGTTTTCCTTGTGGTTTTAGTACTCGACATATCTCTTCAAGTGCTCTTTTGCGATCTATTACATTGCGTATTACAAATCCCAAGATTGCCCCGTCGAAAATATTGTTTTTAAAAGGTAAACTCTCAGCATCGCCTGTACAAAAAGATATGCTCTGTTTTAAGTTTTTATTGAGCGTTTTTTGTTTTCCGATTTTAATCATGTTTTTTGAGGGATCAATTCCTACCACACTTGATTTTGGGCATGATTGTATTATTTCAACGGTCAGATCAGAAGTTCCGCAGCCGACATCGAGATAAAGTTCACCGCAGTCGAGTGTGAGTTCTTTTATAGCAGCTTCTCTCCATCCTCTATCCAAACCCACGGAAATAATACGATTCATAATGTCATAGCGACTTGCTATTCTATTAAACATTTTTGGATTTTCACTCATTGATTTCATTTTTAATTTCTCAAAAAACGTTGATGAAACAAAAAACGTATATTTGCACAATTAAGATGATAATCAAGAGACTCCTGTAAATGCATACTTTATTTAAAATTAAAAGTTCGAAAAATGATTTTGTTGTTTCAGAAACCATGTGTTTTATTTATAAGACAGCTATTGCATATAATAACGGACTGATAGATAATATTGTAATGTTTTTTAGACAGTAAAGACCTTGTTATTTAACCTTCTTGTCTTTGGAGTAATAAACACTTTGGATACAAAATTTGAAATAATAAAGCAATTGGGACAAGGCGGACAAGGAAAAGTCTTTCTTGTTAGTGATACAACAAAAAAGGGACGTCTTGTTGCTCTCAAACGACCTACTGATTTGAGCTGTACAAAAGAAGTTCTGGCTTTGGAGTTTTCAAGACTAGCGGCACTTCGACATCCAAATTTAGCTACCGCATACGAATTTGGAGAAGACGATGAAGGTGTATATTTTACTTCTGAATTTGTTGACGGGCCTCCAATAAATGAATGGGCTCGTACTGTGTCTAGGCAGGACGTTGTAAGGGCGTTGGGGGGTATTTTAAGAGCAGTGGCTCTATTACATGATAGAGACTTGGTACATGGAGATATCAGCGCTAACAATGTGCTTGTTCAATACTACTCTAAGACTGACTCCTACATCCCAAAACTTTTGGATTTGGGTGAGACATGTAAACCGGGACAATGCGGCAATAGAATGACTCCCGGATATGCAGCTCCTGAGTTGATTACTGGAAGGGGCGCGCTTTTTAGCTCAGACTTGTATTCTTTTGGCGCCTTGTCTGTCGAAATTTTATTCGGTTCTTCTCCTTTTGGCACAGGAGAACCTTCTGAAATACTAAAAAGACAATTGTCAGGAGAGATTATTCTACCAAAAGCAGAGCTTTCTTCAATTGCAGCTCTTTGTCGCGATTTACTCCAAAACGATCCTTCAGCTCGTCCTCAAACAGCAGCTGAAGTATTGAAACGACTTGCCGAAGCATCTGATACCGAATTGACCTATAATATTTCATCTCTTGCAGCGGGAGAGCTTCAGCTTCCCGCACCTCGATTGATAGCCAGAGAAAAAGAAAAGTCATTGCTCTTTGATTTTGTTGACCGTCTCCATGATGAAAGCAGTTTTCGAGTAGCTCGCATTGACGGTCCGTCAGGAAGCGGTCGAAGCACTCTGATGGAGGAAGCGTCTCGAATTGCTCAATTGAGCGGTTTTGAAGTAATAGGATCACCCAACTATATAACTGACTCAGAACACTTTCTGGTTGCACTTTGTCGAGCATGCCCTTTAGAGGCCTTATCAAGAAACGCTGCTTTGGCCTTGTGTCCTTGGATGCAAGAATCGTTATGTAATGAATCAAATAATATATTCGACATATCAAAGGTTACTTTTGCTGCAATTGAAGCTTTGACAATAGTCTCCCAGAGTAAACCTTGCTTAATTTTGGTGGATGATTTTGATTCTGTTAGCAAGATCAGTAGAGAAGTGGTTCTTGCTTTTGCCAGATTTTTGTCAATTCCCCATGTGGGAAGACCGCAGGTATTGATGATTTTATCAGAACAGAGTCAAAAGCCTGAATTGCAAGAATTCGATTCAATGCACGAACTGGCCCAACCTCTTTTTTCTCTTTCTCCTTTAGATCAAGCCGGTACTTCAAAGTTGGTTATGTCTATGCTGCCGGGAATAAATATTCAAAAAGAATTTCAAGAGGCAGTATTTGTGGCATCCGGAGGACTTCCAAAAATTGCAGAAGAAGTTGTTCGACAATCAATAGGCAATTTCAATCTCACTCTATCAAGCCTGACTACAAATAAAATTTGCGAACTGACTTTTGAAGAACAACTTCTGCTTGCTGTTATGAGTGCAGCCGACGGCCCAATTCCGGAGCCAATTCTGCAAAAGCAGGGCTTTGATGCACCTCAAATTGCCTCAATGGTCAATCGTGGATTTTGCTATGAAACAGGAGCTTCATATTCCAATGAATATCTTGTTGCCAAATTCGCAGGAATATCTGCAAGAGAAATTGTTTCAAAAGATAATTACTTATTATCGGCAGAACAGATGGCTTGCGAACTTGATAAAGCGTGTTTGTTTCGTCAGGCCGGTTTTCTTTGGAAAAGCATTGAACAATTGGAAAATGCGCACAATTCTTTTTCCTGTCTTGCAGAAAATAGAATTGGTCAAAATGACTATTTGGGGGCGGCTGAATGGTTTGAGATTGCTCTGGCTCAATGGGACGGCAAATTTGATATTAGCAAATCTGCACAAAAAGCTGTTGAAACTTGGCGAGCAGTTGGATGGACAAAACAGGCTAGAGAAGCAATTCCCTTTGCCGGCTTTGACTCGGAATCAGCCTTATTACTCAAGGCGGAATTGACAATGGAGGAAGGTTGTCACCTTGAAGCTCTCTCTTTGTTAAAAGATACAGAAATCTCTTTAACTGATAAAACCAAAGCAAACTATCTTATTGCAGCATGCGAAATGCAACTGGGTCGTCACGAGCGGGCGCTTTCAATTGTAAATGAAACTCTCAGTTTGCCAAACAGAATAATAGAATCAAAACAGATAGCTGAAATGTCTCTTATAGGAGCTTTGTGTTGTACCTATCTTCATCATTTTGACCGCGCAACAACACTCTTTCGAGATGCTGAAAAGGGTTTTACAGCGGAAAATAATGAACTTGGACGACTCAGAGTGTTGGGCAACATGGGAATGCTGCTTCGACAAAAAGGAGACCTTGCGGAATCTCGGACTCAATACGATAAAGCAGTGCAATTAGCAATCTTCTTGGGGGATCGGCCAAGAGAAGGATTGCATCGTATGAATCGTGCAACAGTAGCTCAGACAGCTTGTAACTATGCTGACGCATATGAAGATTATCTAGCAGCACTAGATATAACAGAAATTTTGGGTAATAGCTTTAGAACTGCTCAAGTTGAAGTAAATCTAGCAGACCTGTTGGTTGACATGGGACAAGGAGCACAGGCCGCAAAAATAGCATCACGAGCTCTTAAACGCTGTCGGCAAATCTCGCAAGAGCGGCTAGAAACCAGAGCTTTGCTGGCGGCTGGAAGGGCGGCTTTGGCAAACGGGGATTTGATTAGAGCCGAATTGAATTTAACGGAGGCAAAACGAAGGTTTTCTGCAGCCGGTGATGAGTCAGGGCGTATATTTGCGCAGCTCAGAATTGCAGAACTGTACTTGACATTGCAAGATTTTCGTCGCGCTCACGAAACAGCATACGCTGCTGCGAGAGACACTGATAAAAAAGGATTCTATAGAGACCGAGCAAGAGCTCTTATAATTGTTGCTCGCTGTGAAATCGCCATATTTGATAATGCTGAAAAGGCATTATCTTTGTTGGATGAGGCTGAAACTGCAATTAGAAAAGAAACGTCTCTCAAAACGAGAATGAAGATTGCCGTTGATAGAGCAAATATTCTCAAGAGGCTAGGACGCGAAAAAGAAAGCAGCGAGTCAATGGATTTGGCCCGTTCTCTATTTCAAACTCTCGTTGACAAAATTCCGCAACCTTTTCAAGAGGGTTTTATAGAACAATTTAACTTGCCGGAGCTAACATACACTCCTTTACAGGATTCACTTCATTCTGATCGATGGGCAAGAGATTTGAAAATGCTGATGGAAATTAACCGCGAACTAACTTCTGAAAGGGATCCTAAAAGACTGCTCTCTTTAATTATGGAATCTGCGGTTAACCTTACCGGTGCGGAGAGAGGAATGTTAGTAATGCCAAAAAGCGGCAAATTGGAACCGGTAGTGATGCATCAGATATCCGACGAAGTTGATAAGAGTTTTAGTCGTTCGGTAGCTGAAAGGGTTTTGAGAGAAGGACACGCGCAGCTTGCTGTTGATGCTTTAGGTGATGAGAGGTTTAGAGCATTTGTAAGTGTGAATGCTCTCAAGCTTCGTTCGATCTTAGCGGTACCCTTGAAAATCAAACGCAGAGTAGTTGGAGCTGTATATCTTGATAGCAGACTTCAGACAGGAGTTTTTTCCGATGCAGACTGTCGGCTATTAGAGGCCTTCGGAGCTCAAGCCGCAGTATGTTTAGAAACATCAAGACTCATTTTTGAAAATCAAGAAAAATACCAAGCATTGGAAAAAGCAAATGGAGAGATCCGTTTGCTAACAGAAAAACTTCAAGAGAAATTAGAAAAAAATGAAGCCAAATTAGCACGGGTAGGAGCTTTACTTGAAAAAACTCAGGCAGCTGAATCCGAAAGAATAAAATCTGACGGCATGATCGGACGTTCTGAAGCAATGCAGCGTGTTAGAAAATTTATTGAACGCATAGCACCGACCAATGTTCCTGTGTACATATACGGACAATCGGGAACAGGAAAAGAGCTGGCTGCCCGTGCTGTTCATTCACAAAGTGAACGAAAGTCAAAACCTTTTGTGGCGGTCAATTGCGGAGCGCTTCCCTCAAATCTATTAGCAGGAGAACTATTCGGTCATAAAAAGGGCGCGTTTACCGGCGCTGTTGCAGATCGCTCAGGACTATTCAAAGTGGCAGACAAAGGAACCTTATTTTTAGATGAGGTTTCCGATATGGATAAGGAAATGCAAACCCATCTTCTGAGAGTATTACAGGATGGGACATTCCGAAGTCTAGGTGACAACGAAGAAATATCTGTAGATGTCAGAATTATTGCTGCATCAAATCGAGATCTGGAAGAAGAAATTAAAAACGGAAAATTTAGAGAAGATTTGTTTTATAGGTTGAATGTCGTGAGAATAGATATTCCTTCATTATCAGAAAGAAAAGATGACATTCCGCTTTTGGCTGATGCGATTTCACGAAAATATGACAAAAATGATCCTCCGATTTTTACAAAAGAAGCACTCAAACTTTTAATGAATGCAGAATGGCCGGGAAATGTAAGAGAACTTGAAAACGAAATTCTCAGAGCTGTTACTATGGCTGATGACAAACACGCTATCGGTCCGGAAGATCTTTCACCTCGATTTAACACAAACAAAAAACGTGATTTGTTTTCACAGGATGGGACATTGAAGAGTCAAGTCGCAATATTCGAAGATATGACCATCCGCAGCGCGATGGAAAAATGCGGCGGCAATGCATCAAAAACGGCCAAAATTCTTGGAATAAGCCGAGCAACCTTATATAAAAAGCTTTCTACTGCATAAACTCAGCGAATACTTGTGACGCCTACATAATGTGTATTGAATCGGTGAGTACATCAGTTTTAAGAAAGTGTGCTCAGTTATGCACATGTCAATTCTCTAATCGGTTTATTTTAAAAGAATCAGATATTTGGAAAAATAAGTAAGGATTATTATAAGGCGTCATTCATAATCGAGGAAAAGTTTTTTGTATTAATTTAACTTGACGTGTTAGTGAATAAACGAACTAAATTAAAAGTCGATAATATGTTTTTTGCAAGGAGAACAGAAATATGAAGTCTAGTCGTTTTGCTTTTATATATGCAATTGTTATAAGTTTTTTAGTCAGCTCTCAGATCGTAATTGCCGCTGAAAAGAAAACCAGATCTCAGATTGTAATTGCCGCTGAAAAGAAAACCAGAACAGCTTCTGTTGAGAAGAAAACCAAAACTGTCGGGGATTATGTAGAAAAAGAGCTGTTGGTGAAATTCAAACTTGGAGAAAATGAAAAAGGAAATGAGCAGATTAGAAAAATCGGGGCTAAGATTTTGGAAAAACTTTCCAAATTGGATGTTTCTCGCTTATCTCTTCCGAAAGGGCTGACCGTTGAAAAGGCAGCTGAATTTCTGTCCAAGCTAAAAATTGTTGAATTTGCCGAACCTAATCATATTCAAAAAAAGACAGCTGAATTTGTTGTTAATGATCCCAGATATAAAGAACAATGGGGTTTGACTAATATTGGAGCTCCGGCCGGATGGAATATACATAAAGGTAAATCACAAACGATTATTGCTGTGGTAGATACAGGGGTAGATCTCAATCATCCGGATTTTAAAGGAAAATTGGTTTCAGGTTATAACTATATAGAAAATAACAACAAACCTCAGGATGATGAAGGACACGGAACACATTGTGCAGGTATTGCAGCTGCATCTACCGGAAACGGTGTCGGAATTGCAGGTGTATGCCCTAATTGTTCAATTATGCCGATAAGAGGACTTGATGCAAGCGGTAAAGGAACAACCGCAACTGTAGCAAAGGGTATTATTTATGCAGCGGATAACGGAGCAAAAGTAATTTCAATGAGTTTCGGGGGCCCTGCTTATTCAACTACTCTAAAAGATGCTATTGATTACGCTGCCAAAAAAGGTGTTGTATTGATTGCAGCAGCCGGAAACGAAAATGTAACCTCTCCATTTTATCCAGCTTATCTTGATCCTTGTATATCAGTGGGTGCTATTACTGAGTACTCTGACAAGCGTGCTTCTTTTAGCAACTACGGTGATTGGGTTCATGTGGCGGCTCCAGGAAGTGATATTCTCAGCACATATGTGGGAGGAGGATATGTTTCTATGGACGGTACCTCAATGGCAGCACCGTTCGTAGCTGGTTTGGCAGGTCTTATGGTAAGCTGCAGCGGTGCCTCAGCAGACAAAATCCGAAAAGCACTACTATCGAGTTCAATTCCTATAGGAAGTTGGTTATCATCAGGAAAGATAGATGTTCCCAAAGCATTGGCTGCAGTAGGTTGCCAAGTTGTAACGCCAAATCCTTCAACACCTTCAAAGGATGATACCCCCAAACCGCCGACAGATGATGCAACCAAACCGTCATCCGGCGATACAGTAAAACCGTCAATAGGTGATTCGGTTCCCCCAAAAACACCAATAGTTGAAATTAAAGAGGGTCAAGTAACAGGATATCAAATTGTTCACGGTCGATTAGTAAAAGAGACAGAGAATGCTTTATTGGTATCAGATAACAATCGGATTCTTTTTGGTAGTAAGGCGTCAGGGATGACCAGTTTTTTGGATTTGAATATGACGGTAAAGCTTAAAGAAAAAACCTCATATTCTAATCTAAAAGTTGATATAGAAGGATACAGTGAGAATTCCGGAAGTTTTGATCTTTTTATGATGGGAACCTCCTCAAACCAATGGGTTAAGGTAGGATCTATACGATTGGAGGCTTCTGATTCAAAAATTGCGTTAGAAGTTCCAAATGCTGAAGGTTATGTATCGAATACCGGAGAAGTTAAAATTCGTGTATATCGTACCGAAAAACTCTGGAACGGATTTGAGATTGGTCTGAATTATGTTTTTGTTTCAGGTCAAGCAAAAGGTTCTGTTCCCGACTCTAAAACACC
>CAYWLQ010000002.1:26601-53310 GCA_964458775.1 uncultured Myxococcales bacterium
TGATGCAAAAACACCTGATGCAAAAACACCTGATGCAAAAACACCTGATGCAAAAACACCTGATGCAAAAGCGCCTGAAAACAAACAACCTGAATCCGGTGATAAATCAAACACTGACAAAGTAAAAGATTGGTGGAATAGTATAAAGAAAAAATTGTAGAAGCAGGTTTTTTGAACCTGTCTTTTCTAAAGGGAGACGCTATGAAATATGTAAATGCTTTTTTTCTATCTTTGATTCTGACAGTTCTAATCGCTTGCGGCGGCGGTTCCTCCAATCAGGAATCAACAAAGTCGGGAACCGGAGAAGAAAGCAGTATATCGGGTTGTCAAACAGAGGCTGACTGTGTTCCCGCTTCTTGTTGTCATCCCAAAGAATGTATATTGGCTTCTAATGCTCCTGATTGCGAAGAAGCTATGTGCACTACTGACTGCAAAGAAGGAACAATGGACTGCGGAAAAGGCACATGTTCTTGTGTTCAGGGAGCTTGTACTGTTAAATGGGCTAATTAATACACAAAAAATAAATCGTCTCTACATTTCAAAATAAGTTTTACCTTAAATAAGTCTGAACAATTATTCTCTCTTTTTGTTATGGAGAAACAGTATTATGGGGAGGATCTTTCTCTGTTATAATAAGTGGAATATCTGTCGGAATTGACAATTCTCTGTTGGTAAATTGTGTTGCTTTTTGAGGAATATGTTCAGAATCTAGTTTTTTACGTATAAAGTAAACAAGCTCTTCAAAACAAAAAGGTTTGGGTACAAAACCTACAACTCCGGTATTAGCTTTTGCTAATTGAACCGGCGATAAATGATATGCAGACATCATTATAGTAATGGTTTTTGGAAAAGCCTCATGTATTTTGCGAGCCAGTTGCAAACCGTTCATTTCAGGCATCATGAGATCAATTAAGACAGCGTCAAAGTGCTTTTTAGACATCAAATCAAGAGCTGAAACTCCGCTGGAAGCACCTTGGGCCTCAAATCCCTCCAGCTTTAGTCCTATTGCAAGAGAGTTCATTTCGTTAAGATTGTCATCAACTATCAATAGATTCCATTTTCTATTTTCAGAGTTGAAATCTTTCATTTTATTGTATCTCCAAAGTTGTTAATACCCAAAACCGGATAATGTGTTATGCAAGTGACATGCCCAACAAGCAATAATTTGACATTGGAATAAAATGCGTCTGATAACCGTTAGTTGCATGCATTTTAATCGGACTGCAATTCGTCAGTTTATCATTTTCAACTTGCATGGTTGAAATACAATAGCTCAATCGTGCAATTTTGAATTTTGCTAATAACATTATTGATTAAATTAAATTTTCTGCTTCGAACTGTAATGATGTTGTTATAAAAACCTTTTAAAAAGGTTAGAATTCAACCTGGTAAATGTAGATAAGAATTTATATAAACGTGATGATTGATAAAATTGGAAATTGTAAAGTACTGGAGGAAGTCGGTTCGGGCGGGATGGCGGTTGTTTACAAAGCAACACAAGAACCTCTTGGAAGAACCGTTGCGATTAAAGTATTGAAATCAAGTATTGCAAACGATTCTCAATTTGCGGAGCGGTTTGAGCGCGAAGCTCGTTTCATGGCAGGATTTCAGCACGAAAACATCATTAATGTACATGATTTTATCAAGCTTAAAGACACAATGTACATAGTCATGGAGTATGTTGAAGGGATTGATCTCTATGATTTGTTAGAATCCGGAGAAGATCTGACAGTTGATATTTCGGCGATAATAACATTGCAAGTGGCGCGAGCCTTAAATCATGCTCATTTTAGAGGTATTATTCATAGAGATATTAAACCCGCAAATATTATGATTTCCATTCAGGGAGATGTAAAACTTATGGATTTCGGCATTGCTCATGCCGATTCTCTGTCTGATCTAACAGAAACCGGTACCGGATTGGGTACTCCCTCCTATATGTCTCCTGAGCAGATTTTAGGAGAAAAATTAGATTCACGATCAGATATTTGGTCGCTGGGTGTCGTATTTTATCAAATGCTTACCGGAAAAAAGCCTTTCCAAGAAGACTCCAGAAGGTCTGTCCTGCAAAAAATACGTCTGGAAAGATATATTCCTGCACGCAAATTAAATCCCAAAGTTCCTCGTCAATTGGAGCGGATTCTATCGCAATGTATGGCAAAAACTCCGGCTGATCGATATTCTTCGATGCAGGCACTTATTCATGATCTCGAAGACTACCTATCTTCACATGTTACTATCAATTACAACGCTTTTATGGTGCGATTCCTTGAGCGTAGAGGTGTAATCAGTGACATTGAAGCAGGTGAAATCCTATCCACAGGTGCTTCCCGAATAGATCCACTTCGTATGTTGAAAGAAGAGCGTAACGGACTTCAATCTATAGGTTTGTTTTACGCAATTATATTGGCAATAATGGTATTTGCCGGCATCGGAATACAACTGACAGCTTCTGATAACATACTTATTCAATCTGCTCCGTCAATGGGAGTTGCTCTTTCTCCATCAAAAGTCGGATACTTAAAAGTCGCGGTAACACCATGGGCTGATGTAAAAATTGACGGTGAAATATATACAACTACACCTCATGCTTTTCCTTTACCGCTCTCACCTGGAGTGCACTATGTAGAATTGATACACCCATCATTAAAATCCAAAAAAAAAGAAATTATTGTTGAAGCCGGTAAAACTATTGAAATCATAGAACAACTTACCGAAAAAAGTGATGAAGATGGGAGGTAAGGTTGTGAGATTCTATTTTATTTGTGGTGTCCTGTCAGTTGTTCTTTTTATTCTATCTGGTAATCGTGCAGAGGCCTGGACTCATATGGCGCATGCCGGAGAAACATTGGAGCAGCTTTCTGTTCGTTACTACGGTTCATCTGAAAAAACATTTGTAATTAGAGCAGCCAACGGCTTTATTCATAGGGATGACGGTCGTCTTACTGACGGAGAACCTGTAGAAATACCTGAAATTATTTATTTGAAAATAGGTGCATCGGATACTTGGCAAACTCTATCAAATACATTTTTGGCTTCGCCGACTCGTGCCTCGTTTTTAGCTGTTGTCAATGGTTTTGATGAATCTAAAATGCCTTCTGCCGGTACTATCATAAAGATTCCCTATCATTTGAGACATATCTTTGCGGCAAATGAAACATTAAAAGGAGTTATTAGTCTTTACTATAAAAACAGTGATATGGAAGAACAAATTGTACGTTATAATAATCCATCCAAGACAAAATATGTTCAAGGTGATGTGATTATTATTCCGCTTATGGATTTGGATTTTACTCAAGAAGAGAGAATAAGAGTTGATACTTTTAGGGCCAATCGTTACACACTCATAGATACCTTTCACCAGCGTTCAGCGGGTGACTTAGTGATATCCTTAAAAGAAGATTATGAAAAAGGGCGATATATACAAATGATAGAAAAAGCCTCTCGTCTATTGGGTCACGGTCGTTTGACAATACCTCAAGAGATAGGGCTCAATTATCATCTGGCTCATGCCTATGTAGCTTTAAATGAACCCGAAATGGCGTTAAAGGCATTTAAAGAGGCTTTAACTCTTCAACCGGAAATGGAGTTGTTACCGCTGACAACAAGTCCAAAAGTTATGAGCATTTACAAACAAGCGAAAAAGGAATTGGACAAAAACAGGAAAACAAAACAGTAATCTGCTAAGACAGATTTGATTTGAATAAAAAGAATTTTGTTTTTGATAAATGAGTCTACTAATTTGTAATATTTATATCGACACCGTATTTCGGTGTTTGTGAACTAGGAGAAAAGACAAATGAAAAGCGTTTTTAGAGCAACTCTTGCTGTTTTATTTTTTGTAATTGCAGGTTGTCATTCCGATGATTCAACAACCTATGATTTTAAAGGAGTGTGGTTATTTTCAGATTTGCCGGAAGTCTGCAGCCAGACACTTCCTACCAGTTTGGGGGGAGGAACTCTAAAATTTGAAACTATTCGTGTTCGAGTGTTCAGTAGCGAGACATCGGTAGATCCAATAAAGACAGTAATTGTTCCATGTTCTGACGGCTATTTTGTTGTAGAAGACTTAAACAGAGGTTCATATTTTGTCAAAGTAGAAGCTATGGCTGAGGACCCGGTTGAAACCCCCCCTACAATTGAAGAAAGCGATGCCGGTGATATAGATGATGATGCTGATAATTTTGTACCTGAAATTAGAGCATATTATCTAGGAACCAGTGTTGTGGTTGTTCCTAACAGCTATGACGAAGTTATTGAATTTGATATGAAAATAAACAAGGGTTCAATTGAAGTGACTTGGGATTTTGAAGCAGGAAGCTGTGCCAGTAGTTGGAACAATGTGAAAAATGTTAATATTACACTTAAGGGAACTTCATCTCTCAACAGTCATGATTCAGGAAAACTTGCTTGTGATCAAGCAGGACAAAGCTATTTGTTTGATAAACTTAATTGGGATGTCTACACAATAACTGTTACAGGTTTTGATCGGGATAACAAAGAGACTCATATAGGAACTTTTGACAAACCTCTTGAGATTAGACCCGGAACAGAAATTTCAGGTAGGGACGGTATTGTCAAACTTGTTCCCATAGAGGAATAAACCAAGTTACTTTTCAACAGTGTCAAATCGAATCAATAGAGGTTTTTAATGACAAACAATCTCTGCCGCATTGCTGTGCTGTTGTCCGGCGGCGGTACGACCATGATCAACCTTCACGAGCATATTTTGAGAGGTGAGGTTCCGGCCGCTATTGTTCATGTAGTATCAAGCAGGAAAAATGTATTAGGACTTGAGAGAGCAAAAGCTCTTGGTTATGAAGCTGAGGTGTTGTCGCGCAGTCCGTTTATCAAAAACAAGCAATTTGATGTTGAATCTTATTCTCAAGCATTGGCAAAACTGCTTGAACCGCACAAACCGAATCTTATTGTAATGGCCGGTTTCATGACTCGATTGGGTCGTGCAATGACAGAAAAATTTGATATTTTAAACATCCATCCTGCATTGTTACCGATGTTCGGCGGCGAGGGATTTTACGGTCATCATGTTCATGAAGCTGTGTTGGCAGCCGGAGTAAAATTATCAGGAGCAACAGTTCATTTTGCCGATGCAGAGTATGATCGAGGGCCGATAGTCTTACAAAAGGCAGTACCGGTTTTGGATAATGATACTCCTGATTCTTTAGCTGCTCGTGTTCAAGAGTGTGAAAGAGTTATCTATCCCCAAGCAGTTAAGCTATATGCTCAAGGAAGGTTGTTGCGAGAGGGAAACAGAGTTCGGATTCTAGACTCTAAAATATAAATAGTTTTCATCTCCAAAGTGGAAACTAGATAAAGCATCTTCTCACTAGAGAATTCCAAATCAGATACAATACACAATGGTCTTAGGATATGTGGTTTATTGCACCTATTTGCCGTCAAAAAAATCACCTGCATGTAGTTAAATGTATATAAACTTGACACATGTAGGCAGATTGAATACAAATAATATGGGTGCACAACCTAGGAGGCAATCATGTACAAGCGTTTTGAAATGCGCCGTAGTGTAGTCATTCCGGTGGAAATTACATCAACTTTGTGGGAAGGACCATGTTGTTTCTATGCAGGAGATCTAAGTCCCGGCGGTGTCTTTCTTCAAAGTGAAATGGAGTTTGAACCTGAAATACCGGTTATTTGTTCATTCAAGCTACATCGAGAACATTATGTTTACGGCAAGGTTGCTCGTTTAAATCCGATGCGAAGACGAACTGATCGCGGGGGACCGGGATTTGGTATTGAATTTATGTATACTACACCCATAACCAGGCTTCGAATTAGAGAAGCCTTAAGAGGATTGCCTCCTCCTATTCCTTCAAGGAAGAGAGATAATATGAACAGCTTAGACAGAATTCCGCTAATCTAATGAAATTGCAGTTTGCTTGATCATATTGTTGTGGAGAGTTATAGGTTAATACATGAAAAGTTTGCATAGATTTGTTCATGTTATTCTAATAATAGGGCTTATTTTAGTCGGAGCAGCATTAGTTCCGCTTAAGTTATTTGATTCTAATGGTTTTTCACGTATTGAAAAACTAAGCCAAGAATTATCAGAACTTGAAGAAGCAAAAATTGAACTTCGAAGAGAAAATGAGCTTCTCAGAACTCAAATCCAAGCGTTTCATTCTGACCCCAATTATATCGAAAAAGTGGCAAGAGATGACTTGGGTATGGTCGGTCCTCACGAAGTTGTGTATCAATTTCCTTCTACAAAATAAAAGAATCCTGACGTTAATTTAGTGCATCGGTTAACTTAATATGAAGATAACTTCGTTGACCGTCTTTATAATTTGATATTTATGAGTAAAGTGTTTGGATTCCTATTTGTTTAGTTAAGTTTTTCTTATGAGGAAAAGATAATGCAAGATAGCAATAACAATTTTTGCGCTGTGTGTAATAAACCGATTCCTAGCGGAACGGATCTTTGTTCAGTATGTGCGTCAGAAGCTACTGCAAGAACCCAAACAATCGTATGTGGCAAGTGTCAAACACTAATGCCGATTGGAAGCAATATTTGCAATTGTTGTAATTCTCTTTTGGAGTCCTCTTCAAAACCGTCAGTGCCTCAATTGCCTGTTCCGAAAAGGGAGGATAGTCGTCATCATATTCCAAAACCGAGTGATAGTATGCCGCCTGTTCCTAAACGAACAGAAAGTATACCGCCTGTTCCCAAACGAACAGAAAATATGCCGTCGGTTCCAAGAAATACTGATAGCGTGCCGCCTGTTCCAAAAAGATCAGATAGTATACCGCCTGTTCCAAGAAGAACCGAAGCTAAAAATTCAGTTGAAAACAGTGCCAAAACTTATATTGTTGAAAACAATCAACAAATAAGTGCTGAAATGCAGAAATCAGAGCCTGTTTCTCGACCTTCGGATATACGAGCAACTGAACTTGGAATGCTTATTCAGTGTTTTGCCTCAACTGTTGAAAATAGTAAGGCAACGCAAGTTTTGGTTACAGGTGATGCAGGTATGGGGGTCAGTCTGGTATTAAAAACGTTGGTTTCCAGATTATCAGAGAAGCTTCCTAAAGGAAGAGTCTGTTTTTTGGTTACCAGAGAGTTTGATGAACCGTTTTTTCCTTTCTCCAGAGTTTTGAGAGAATTGTTTGCCAATGATTATCAATTGTCCGGAATGACAATACGTCAATCCATAAGTCATAGAATCAGCAGGCTTCTCAAAGGTGAATCAACGCAGATAATAGCAGAAACCGCTCACATAATAGCTTATGTTGCGGGAGTTCCTTTTGAGGACAGTCCCATTCTCGATTCTCTTCAAAAGGATCAAGACTTAATGTATATGCGGCTTAAAACTTCCCTTCTAAGATATTTTAGAGCTGAGCTGAAACAACAACCGTTTGTTTTGGTATGGGATGATGTTCATCGATTTCCTATTGATTCCAAAGCAGGACGATTATTTGTCGACATTTTTGGTTTGTTAAAGGACCTTCCTATTTTAGCGGTGTGCGGCGGGCGTTTAGAACTTTTGAAGATGATTGCTCCGGATAATGCTGTGACTGTAAGGTTAGAGCCGCTCAGCGATTCGGTAATGAGGCGTTTGTTTTTTGAGCTGCTTCCCAAGTTAACCAATCCTCCGGTACATTTAATTGAGGGTACTATAAAAAAAGCTGCCGGCAATCCGGGAACTCTTTATGAGCTTTGTTTGCTGCTTCAAGAATCCGGAGCGATCAATACGGAAGGGGAGGAATGGATAGCTGCTGACAATCCGCAACAAATCAATGAGATGTTATCGGACAGAAGAGACGCTTTGCGTGCTCGCTTAGACCAAATAGATCCAAGGGACAGAATGGTCCTCCAAACAGCTTCAGTTTTTGGCGATGTTTTCTGGGATGAGGCTATTGTGGCAATGTCTCGTCTTACCATTCGATTAAAAGACAATATACAGGCAGCTCAAATTTGGGCGGACGATGCAGATAGCTTGGCAATCTCTCATTCGATTGAAAGACTTGTAGAAAAAAAGTTTTTGGTTCGTTTAGATGAAACAGATGTTCCCTTTTCAGCTAAGTATGCATTTTCGAGATCTAATATCCGTGAAAAAATTGTTGTTACTATTGATGAGAAGCTTTGCCAAAGATATCATTTTCTTGCGGCAGAGTGGTTGCAACATATGGCTTCAAAATCTTCTCTTCCTTTATCAGAGTTAGAGGCAGTGCATTGGTTAGCGGCGGGTTGTTCTTTTCGTGCTGCTAAAGCTTGTTTTAGAGCCGCAGAATATGCAAGAGCCTGTTATCTTCATCAGCGTGCAATAGAGTTATACCAACAAGGGTTAGACCTTATCGAACCGGATGAGCGTTTAGATCGAATTGATGTATTACACAATCTCGGTTCTATCTATGAGTTACAGGGTAAGTGGGAAGAAGCTGAAAAATGTTTAACAGAGATGTTGCGAAATGCTTGGATATTGGGTCATCGAAACAAAGCCGGAGCTGCTCTGAATAAAATAGGCAGACTATATCGCTTGCGCGGAGACAGCATAGCCGGGCGGGCTTTTTTAAATAGAGCGATGACACTTTTTAAAGCAGTAGGCGATGAAAGAGGCATTGCCTCATGTCTGTGTGATTTAGGAGATATCGCAAGGCAAGACGGCTCTTTTGAGAAAGCCTTTAATATGGTCAGAGAAAGTTTTGAGCTTCACCGCAAGCTGAAGAATCGTCGATCTATGGCTCTGTGCTTGCAAATTATGGGAAATATAGATTCAGCTCGCGCATTCTACGAACGAGCTGATCGATTTTTTAACGAAGCTTTAGAAATGCGAAGAAAAGCGAATGACCGAGGCGGTACTGCACAAACCCTACTATCGCTTGCTGCAATGGTATTTAATCAGGGAGATTTGCAAGGCGCAAAGAGCCGATTTGAGGCTGCTTTAGAATTAGCCCAGGAAGTAGGCGACCGGAGAATGGAAGCTCAAGCAAGAAACGGTTTGGGTGAAATATGTAGAGAAACACGTGATTATCAGACAGCAGTTGTGCATTTTAAGGATGCCGAGGAAATTGCAAAATCTCAAAAAGACAGATTAATGCTTGGAGATGTATCTCGAAATCTAGCTGCAATAGCGGCAAAGTTAGGTGATGTAACAAAAGGTCGAAAATATGTAAATCGTTCAATGGATATTGCTAAGAAGCTTGGAGCCAAAGAAATGGAAGCCTTGGCCTACAGAGCGCTCGGTGAGTTGGAATCCAACACTATGTGGGATACTTCTAAAACTGACGGTCAAGATGAAGCCACAGAAGCCTTTCTAAGCGCGCTGCAAATTTTTCGTGCGCTGGGCAACGACTTGGAAACTGCCAGAACACTGCATGCTCTTGGAAAACGTATGCTGGAAAGGGGAGACATCTCTCAAAGTCACACAGTTCTGACAGAAGCAAGAGACATCTATAAAAAAATAGACCCCAAAATCAGCGAATCTATTGAGCGAACGATAATAGAGACATCCGGACATGCATGAATATACAATTCGACAGAATGAAATAGATTCATCAGTATAAGGAGAAGACTATGAGCAGCGACAATCCGGAAGGAAAAGACCAAACCTCAAAAACAGGTGCCCAGTTTCAAATTAAAGTCGATGATGAAACCGCAAAGGGCAAATATTCAAATGTGGCAATAGTTCACAATAACGATGCGGAGTTTGTGTTTGATTTTGTTTTTATGGAGCCGCAAAGAGGGCAAGGCAGAGTGGTATCAAGAGTTATTGCTAACCCAAGAACTGCAAAGCGTCTCATGCTCGGCTTAAATGAGATGATTGCAAATTTTGAGACACGATTCGGAGAAATCAAGTTACCGGCAGTTCCTTCTCCTAAGGGTACTTATCACTGACAAACGATTTTTTGCAAAGATGTGTTTGAAAACCTTAAGCAACAAGAATGTTGTTTTTAACTATTGGCCTTTTTAAAATCAGCCATAAATGAGGCAAGACGTTCGGCACCTTCTATCGGCATGGCGTTGTACATTGAAGCTCGGCATCCTCCTACGGATCGATGACCTTTTAAGCCGTCCATTTCGGCAGCTTTTGCTTCTGAAATAAATTTCTTTTCCAGCTCCTCGGTTGGCAATCTAAAACAAACATTCATTCTGGAGCGTGATGAAACATCCATGGGACAACGATACCAGCCGCCGGATTCATCTATCGCTTTGTAAACTGTGGAAGAGCGTTTAATTGCTCTGTTTTCCATTTCTTTGATTCCGCCTACTTCTTTTACCCAGTCCAAAGTTAGCTTAATCATGTATATTCCGAATACCGGCGGAGTGTTGTACAAACAATCCTTCTCTTCATGAACTGCGTAAGAAAGATAAGAAGGAAGACTATCGGTTGATCTTTCCAAAAGATCTTTTCTGATAATTACAAAACCTACTCCGGCAGGTCCCAAATTCTTTTGTGCTCCGCCGTAAGCCATGGCTAAACGACTCCAGTCTATAGGACGAGACATTACGTGAGAGGACACATCAGCTATTAGAGGTACAGCACCGGTCTCGGGAAATTCGTGAAACTCAATTCCTCCGATAGTCTCGTTTCCTGTAATATGAAGGTATGCAGCCTCCTGATTAATCTTCAGCTCAGAGGCTTTCGGTATGCGAACAAAGTTTTCACTCTCACCTGTCCATGCAATATCAGTTGAAGCTAGTTTCTTGGCTTCTTTTATGGCTGCCTTTGCCCAAGAACCGGTATTTACATATTGTACAGTTTTTCCCTGAGCTAAATTCATAGGTGCCATGCAAAATTGTAAAGTAGCTCCACCCTGAAGCAACAACACAGAGTAGTTCTCGGGAACGGCCAATAACTCTCTAAGAGACAACAATGCTCCTTGATGAACTTCGTCATAGCCTTTGCTTCTATGACTCATTTCGATCAAAGACATTCCATTATTGTCATAATTTACAAATTCGGCTTGCGCCTTTTCCAGAGCAGGCAGGGGTAATGTACATGGACCTGCTGCAAAATTAAAAATTCTTTTTGCCATTGTCAAACCTCACTTCTTGGAGAATTCCTCAATTATTTGAACTACTGTATCACCGATTCTGAGAAGATTTTCCTTGGTTGATGCTCCCACGTGAGGCATGAGCACCACATTTGGTGCATTAATCAGCGGGGAATTCTCCGGAGGATCGGAATACCAAACATCATTTCCATAACCGGCAAGCTTGCCGGATTCCAAAGCTGCTACAACATCTTCTTCAACAACGCATTTTCCGCGTCCAGTATTAATAATTATTGCACCGTCTTTCATTTTGGCGATGTTGTCTTTGTTTATCATCTTTGCGGTTTCTGTTGTAAACGGCATGTGCAAAGATAAGTAGTCAGCTTGAGAAAGCACTTCGTCTAGAGCTTTCATCTCAGCATAATCCGATGAAGTAACGTATTTGTCGTATGCAATTACTTTCATTCCAAAAGCTGCTGCTCTCTTGGCTACTTCTGTAGCAATGCGTCCTATTCCAAGAAGACCTAATGTCTTTTGAAAAAGTTCGGTTCTTTTGATTTCTTTTTTTAGAAATTGTCCGTTCAACATACCATTGTGCCCTGTAACAATCTTGTTGGGCACTGCCAACATAAGGGCCATTGCCAAC
The DNA here is from genome assembly GCA_964458775.1 of uncultured Myxococcales bacterium. GTDB lineage: Bacteria > Myxococcota_A > Polyangia > JAAYKL01 > JAAYKL01 > CAYWLQ01. The sequence goes on from CAYWLQ010000002.1 coordinate 38,222, forward strand.
TCTGCGACCGCCACAGAAGAAGCCTCCGGTGTATTTCTAACTTCAATACCGCGAGATTTTGCAAATTCGGAGTCAATGTTGTCAATTCCTACTCCGCCGCGAATGATCAACTTTAAGTTCGGCGCTGCCTCGATATAATCTTTAGTACACTTGGTCTTAGAGCGAATTAGAACAACGTCAGCCTCAGCAACGCGAGAGGTGTCACTGAATACTTCACCGAATTTCTCCAATCTACCCGGAAGACTTGCATCAAAAGCATCGGAAATGAGAATTTTCATTTTGTTTCTCCTTGTCGCTAAAATATAGGCGCAAAATTGTATCGCCCTTGCGGCGCGAAAAGCTATATTGCTTTTTAATAGAAAGAACAACCTCAAAAACATACTGTAACAAAAAGGAATATTGGAATTACAGGGTGTTACAAAAGTTTGCGTTTGTATTTTTTTTCAGGTTTCCAAACGACAAATTTTTCATGAAAATTAGGTCGCCATCAGACAGTACTAATTTTTATTATTTTGATAAAAGAAATATCTCATCTAAGTTGTATTGAGGCTCTTAAAGAAAAAAAACCACTAAAACGTTTTATCTATCTGAAAAAAACAGGTATTTTAATTATACAAAACTGTGGCTCCTACAAGACAAAGGGCAATTGGCAATGATGACAGACTATAGCAAGCGATTAACAGCCGTTTTGTTGTCGATGTGTTTTTTTGTGTTTGCACAAAGAACAGTAGCAGAAGTCCCGCAGCCTCATGGAGGTTTTGTTACAGCAGAAGGTACCAAGTTAAAACTGAACGGAGGAGGTTTCTATTTTAGCGGAGTAAACTCTTACTCCATTCTATACTCAGAAGCTGAGGCTGAACAACAATTTGAAATTCTGTCTGATATGGGTGCCAATGTACTTCGCTTTTGGGGTTTTTGGAACGGTGAGGACTTAAATCCTCAGCTGGATGAAGACGGTAGAATTATACGGCAGGGCACTCCTGATACAGATATTTACGGGCGATATGTTCTCCAATCAAAGCCCGGCGTATATCCCGAACAGGGTTGGCGAAGAATGGATTATGCTATTTATTTGGCGCATGTTTACGGTATCAAACTTATAATTCCGCTTATGAATCAATGGCCTGAATTTGGAGGAATTGATTTGTATCTCAACTGGGTCGGTATTGATATAAACCCGCCTCCGGCATTTGAAGGTCATTACAGAAGAGAGAATCATATCAAGGAATATCGCGGATTGTTTTGGGACAGTACCAATCCTAATGAACCAAGAATGAACAATCTTACAGATAAAGAGAAAAAAGCCTGGTTGTCGGCAAGCGCAAACGTGAAACAAATTTATCTAGACTACGTTACCTATATGCTCAACCGAGTAAACACATATACCGGTATTGCCTATAAAGACGACCCGGCAATTATGATTTGGGAAATCTTTAATGAACCGAGGTTCGGACCCTGGGGCGGAAATTCAGATTGCGATAAGGTAACAAAGTGGTTGGCCGATGCAGCTGCTCATATCAAATCGATCGATAAGAATCACCTTGTTGCCACCGGAGAAGAAGGTTTTATGAGGGAAGGCACCAATAGCTTGGGCAGGGTTACCTATCCGTGGAAAGCCGGGAGCGGTGAGGGAATAGATTTTGAAATGACAGCGGGGCTTGATGATATTGACATTCTTAGTATCCACTCATGGCCGTTTCAGTGGAACTTATGGGAAACCAGCGAAGGTGATAACGGCAGGGATTTATCTAGCACCAAGGAATACTCTGACCCTGAAACAGGAGCGCCTCTTTTTGAAAAGTTTGTTGCTGAGTGGATAGAAGAGCATGTTCGAATTGCAGAGGAACACAATAAACCGATTTATTTGGGTGAGTTCGGCTATCAGATTCTAAGGGCTGGAGAATCAACTCTTGGGCTTAGAGACAGCATCTTTCAAGCGACATACGATACTTGTAAAACAGCCGAAATTACCGGTGCGACAGTCTTTAACATTCTGGCTTCTCATGATGTCGATTCAGCTGTTTACACAGGACCTATGGAGCGTAAGACTATGCTTATGGGGCAGATCAATGATGTCATTATGCCGCACGATTTGGATTATAAGTTCGATGTATATTGTCCTGAAGACGAAAGTACTTGTAACATAATTCGTGAGTTCTCAATTTTTCAAAATGCACGCATTGAAAATCCGGATCTGCCCTTTGATCCTCCATGTCTATCTCCGCAAACAATATGTGATGATAAGTGCATTTTTACAGATTCGCATCCTGATCACTGCGGACAATGCGGAACGGTTTGTAAAAAAAATGAAACCTGTGAGTTAGGACAATGCACGCTTATTGTTGACACCTATAACGAACAATTAAATGAGGGTGATGGGGGCTGCAGTATTATAAGGCTGAACAGGTCTGCGTCTAACTGGAAAACGCTGACAGCTGCTTTGCTGTTGTAAATGTTTTTTAGGTATAATTTAGCCCATAATTCAAGGATGCTGACATGAACTTTTACACTTTGCGAATCGTCCGAATAGTAACTTTATCTTTGTTAGTTGTATCTTTAGGATGCGGTGCAATTCGTCATCCGCCTAAACCGCCTGAACCGGAATATATGGATATGACAGATAAACTAGTATTGTTGGATGTTGAAACAACAACGATACCCTCTGCCATTTTTGTAAAAGACGGCAAACCGTTTTGTTTTACAGGGACTAATAACTATTACGTTATCTACAATTCCAAGGCAATGGTTGATGATGTTATGGATAGAGCTGTTCAAATGGGACTTGATGTGTTTCGAATTTGGGGGTTCATAGATAAAGGATCTATAGATGAATCAGTTCCAAGTGTTGATGACCAGTGGGAAGAAAAAGGATCCAAAAACGGTTGCTATTTTCAATACTGGGATACAGAAAACAACCGCGTTGCCGTTAACGAAGGAGAAAACGGCCTTCAAAAGCTGGACTATGTACTTCACGCTGCTCGCAAGCGAGGTCTAAAGCTAATTATTGTGCTAACCAATAGTTGGCAGGATTTTGGCGGAATGGATCAGTATGTACGCTGGTTTAATAAAAATTATCATCACGAATTCTATACCGATGAGATTTTACGACAGGCGTTCAAAAACTGGATAAGTACTTTGATAAACAGAAAAAATGTTTTTGACGGGATGATATACCGTGATGATCCGTCAATTTTTGCGTGGGAATTGGCAAACGAACCCAAATGTCGAAATCATTCTCAATTCGATTCTCTGACAGGTTGGGACACCAATACCATAGTAAAATGGGCGGATGAGATGAGCAGATATATAAAGGAGATAGACCCAAATCATCTAGTAGCTGTGGGTGATGAGGGATGGCTCAATACCGGAGAGAATCATTGGTCAAGACAAGGTTATGACGGTGTGGATCATGAAGCCTTATGTGCGGTTGAAAAAATAGATTTTTGTACTTTTCATCTTTATCCCGATGATTGGGGTACCGGTGTCAGACTGGGTAATCATTGGATAAAAGATCATATAGAGATAGCCAAACGACTTAACAAACCCACTATTTTGGAAGAATACAACACTAAAGTTAGGCGAAATCAAAAAGACATGTCTATTACATGGGGCTGGGAAAGAAGAAAAACAGCGCTGACTAACTGGACCAATTTAATGAAAAGTCATGGAGGAAACGGAATGCTTTTTTGGATGCTGTCAGGTTCTGATGATGTAAACGGAATATATCCTGACTATGATAATTATGGAGTTTATCAAGATGAACAAACAGGAGATCTTATACAAAGCATGGCAGAAGATTTCAAAGCAAACGCTTCTGCATGCAAGTTAGCAGAAACCCATATAAAAGAGCTTCCCATAAGTGAATTCATTACAGTAGCAAGGCCTACAAAACAGTAACACTTGGTTTTGAATTGTTAGTTCTAAAGAGATGCTTTAGTTATTCAATGACGATTCTGTTGCGACCTTCTTTTTTTGCTGAGTAAAGGCGCTCGTCTGCAATTCTGAAGAGTTCGTCAGCTGTATATCCGTCTAATCTTAATTCGGCAATACCGCTTGAAAATGTACAGTGAAATCTTTCCTTTCTTTCTCCTTCAAATTCAATGCTGCGAAACTCATCCAACAGACGAGACAAGATCATTTTTGCTGCATACTTATTTTCACCATGAAAAACTACGGTAAACTCCTCCCCTCCCCATCTGCCCCTAATATCCATAGCTCTAAATCGATTTTTGAGAAGCTTGCCCAATCCTGCCAATACACGATCACCTGTAAGGTGGCCGTAGGTATCGTTGACATATTTAAACCTGTCTATGTCAAGCAAACATAGAGTAACCGGGAGGTTGTATCTTAAACCCTCTGCAATTCTCACTTTAAACATCTCTATAAAGGCTCTTCTGGATGGAAGAGCAGTAAGCGCGTCTTTATCTGCACGCTCTTTGTAAAGGCGTATTCGTTCCAGTCTTACTCCTATTCGAGCCAGAAGTTCTTCTTTGAGTACCGGCTTTTGAATATAGTCATCCCCTCCGGCTCGAAAACATTCAAGCCTCATTTTGGGATCAGCCTCCGCTGTGAGAAACAGGATTGGTACTTCCTTCCACTGGGTAGTTGATCTTAGCATGCGACAGACATCAAAACCGCTGATTTCGGGCATTAAAACATCGAGGAGCATTACGTCAGGTTTTACCAGGTCAGCTCGCTCTAGTATTTCTTTGGGATTGTCTAGGGTGTCTGCATAAAATCCTTCTTGTCGTAAAATTGCAGCCACATGTTCTCTAAAGGGTTCATCATCATCTATTACCAAAACTCGATAGCGATTTTGAGCTTTTTCTATTAGAAAATGCTGTACGACTTCGACGAGATCATCTCCTGACACCGGCTTTTTCAAAAAATGCGTTGCACCTGCATGAGCGGCCGCCACTCTATTTTCGATAGAGCAGTCGACAGACATTAAGGCAATGGGAATATTTTCCAATCCGGGCATTTCCCGAAGAATCTCAATGCAGTTGATAATGTGTCCTTCGTGCATACAGGACAAATCCATTATTGCTCCGTCAAGTGTACAAGCAGCTGCCCAGTCTAAAACCTGCTCTCGGTTAACAGCAGGTTTAACATCAATACATCTATTGTGACCCAGAAGAACAGTTTGCCTTACAGATTCTCTATTGCTATCGGCAAATAATACTGTGGCAACATTATCAGTGTGCGGTTCTACCGACACTACGAGACTAAGTCGATCGGGGATTGTCTCAGCCCTACGGAATTCTTCCCATATTTTTTTCCAGCGTTCCGGTGAAGGATTCTGTCCTGCGATGAAATCCTTTATTTCATCATCAATGAAACTGGTAATATCGCTTACTTCTGAAAAACCGAGAGTTCCGGAGGTTCCTCTTAATGTATGAGCCAATGTATGAGCTTTGTTAAAGGTCTCCAAAGAAAGTTCTTGATGAGCAAGAGTAAGAGCTTCTTTGAGGTTTTTCAGTTCATGGGGTAATCTATCACGATATTCATTCTTGATTTTCTTTATTGCTGAGTCAATAGAAGGAGCGGACAAAGAATAAGGCGATTTGTTAGGGTTGCTGCCTAATTGCAGATCATGCGGATCAATCGGCGGATCAGAAAGACAACTGTAAGCACTATGTCCGATAAGATAAGTCTCAATTTCAATGATTAGTTCTTTGGGTGAAAGAGGCCCCTTAACCAGTCGGTACTGTTCGTAAAAATTGTTTTCGAAGTCTGAATCAAGATCATAGGATGAGTCAGCAATTAACATTAATTTTATATGCTGATCAGACTCTCTTATCAAATGTAACAAATTTGCACCGCTAAGTCCGGGCAAATCATTGTCAACAACCGCCAGCGCAAAATTCCAATCGCGTATCGTATCAATTGCTTCATCAGAATTAGAGGCTTCATAAACTTCATAATCGCGGGCTCTAAGTTGAACCGCAATTTCTTTTCGATAACCGGCCACATTGTCCACAAGTAGAATTTTTGCCGTCATACAAACCTGTATTGTTCTTCCACGTTCTTACTATATCAAAATAGTCCTAATTTGAAACGAAGCAACTCATATTAAAGAACGAAGAATCACTTTCAGTTTTAGAGAAGAAAAAGTATCGAGAACAAATCTATAATTCTGAATTACCAACCAAGAGCTGTTATCATTGTTTCGCCATATCTTTGTCCCATCTTTATAACCGAAGCATGATCAAAGTGATATTGGTCCATTACGGCTGTTCCTTCTTGGCTAACCCAGTATCCCATAGGAAGCATATCTGCTGCTTGGTGTACTAAAGTATTGTGACCGCTGCAGCATCCTCCGGCCGGAAGTTCTCCAAGAATAAAGGGCACATCATAATTTGCTCCCCAAGCTTGCTTAACCTCATTATACAATTGTACAACTTTGCTCGGCCAGGTGGGTTGTCCGCTGTCTGACTCACCCTGGTGGAAAATAATTCCTTCAAGTCGTGCGTTCGGTGACTGTTTTGCAATGTTAATTCGGTTGAGAATTGCCTGATGATGGGATCCGCCCGAAATGAAAGTATTAATAGATTCACCGCTCTCGCCGGTAGGAATAAGACCGATAGTATGACCTGCCGGCAGTTTTTCAAGAAGGGTTTTGGCGAACCACATGCCGGGGCATACATTGTTGGAGGGATTCCAACCCTTCTCTCCGGGACAGTCATGCAAAGGAGGAGTAGCCAGATTCCACTGACCGGCCGGTTTGTTGCATCCTCCCAAAACCTTTAGTCTTTCATCATTATTTTTGTCAGAATCTTGATAAGCAGCAACTCCCACAATGTTAGATTGTCCCATTAGAATAAAGATATGAAATACTGGATCAGAATCGCCATCGCTGTCTGAATCCGTATCGGTATCTGAGTCTGTGTCAGAGTCTGTATCTGTATCTGTATCAGAGTCAGCATCAGAGTCAGCATCAGAGTCAGCATCAGCGTCAGAGTCAGCATCAGCGTCAGTGTCAGAGTCTGTATCTCCGTCAGTTACACCTGACATATCACAACATTTATATCCGGATTCTGTACATGTAGAACCGGCTATTTCTATGCCTCCCAAGGAAACACAGTGAGCCTGGCAGACACCGGGTTCCGGACAGTCATCAGCATCGGTATCGGTATCTGTATCAGTGTCGGTATCAGTGTCGGTATCAGTGTCGGTATCAGTGTCAGTATCAGTGTCGGTATCTGCATCACTGTCTGAATCCGAGTCAGCATCAGCATCAGCATCGGCATCAGTGTCAGTATCGGCATCGGCATCAGCGTCGGCATCGGCATCAGCGTCGGCATCGGCATCGGCATCAGCGTCAGTATCGGTGTCAGCATCAGCGTCAGCGTCAGTATCGGTGTCAGCATCAGCGTCAGCATCAGCATCAGTATCGGTATCAGCATCAGCATCGGCGTCAGTATCAACATCTGCATCTGAATCCGCATCCATTGTTCCATTTTCGTTAGAATCGGTATCAATGTTATTTGTTTGAGGGTCTGCACAAGCAAAAATAACAAGTGACAAACAAGATAAACATTTAAAAAATAAAGGCGATTTTTGAGACATAAGGCTTTCTCCTTTTTCGACAAGTTAAGTGAAAAAGCTTGGCAGTTTCAGCTCATCATATCAAACAAAACAATCGTAAAAACAGTATCTTCTTTGTCTGTACAAGTTTATCGCATGCTGCAAATGTGCGCAGGCAATGAGTTTCTTGATGTGCTTAACCCATCGGTTACATTCTGATGAAACCCTCAGCTATTTAGATTATTGAATTTAGTCCCTTTAAATTCCAATAAAATTCTTGATACATACTCACTCATCTGGCTCTCAACCTTCATTTTTGATATGTATTCGCATCAAGGTGATTTATGAAAGTATCTTTTGTTTATCCTAGGTTCGAAAAATTTCTCGAAAGCATTCCCAGCCTAAATACAGAGCTTGTTGATCATTTTTTAGGTAACTACACTACTCCTCCCTCTTTGGGCATTCCTATTCTGGCGGGAATGACTCCTTCTGATTGGGAGGTTGAACTAATTGATGATAACAATGGCGATTTAGTTGATTATGATTGTGATACAGATTTAGTGGCAATCAATTGTTTTACTCCGCAAGCTGCTCGTGCTTTTGAACTGGCGGACGGTTTTAGAAGAGGCGGAAAAAAAGTGGTCATGGGAGGTTTCTTTCCCTCCGCTATGCCCTCTGAATGCTTAAAGCATGCTGATTCCGTGAATGTGGGTGACGGAGAGCCGTTTTGGCAGCAAATTCTAAATGACGTTGAACAAGGTATTTTAAAAGAAAATTATATCGGCGGTTCTTGTTGGGATTTGTCAAACCTAACTAGGTTAAGGCGCGACCTTTTTTATAATAAAAAAGGTTATGATTGGAATGCAGACCTTGTTCAAACAGCCCGAGGATGTCTGTACAACTGCGGAATGTGTGTGATTCCCAACCTTCAAGGACATAAAATTAGACTTCGTCCCATAGAACATATTGTGGAGGAAGTTTCATCTCTTAGATTTGATCAAGTATATCTTGCCGAAGACATTCTGTTTTTTCCAAATAAAAGAATTCAAGAATGGGCTGAGGGTCTTTTAAAAGCGCTTGAACCCTTAAACAAACATTTATTTGTCTCATCTACAATGTCTCTAAATACTTCTGATAAGTTTTTAGATTTATTAGCCCGCGCAGGAGTTACCTCTTTTTACTGCACAATGAATGTTGATGCCAAATCCATAAAAGCTTTGGCAGGTGATAGAGAATCCTGCTTGGAGCTTGTATCACTTGTGAGACGTTTGGAAGATCGCGGCATTAGATTTTATGCTTCCTATGGCATCGGAAGAGATTGGGATGATGAGAAAATCATTGATTCAATTCTAAGTCTTTCTAATGAAGCAGGCATTCAAACAGCAGAATTCTTTTTATTTACACCTTATCCAGCATCACCTCAATGGCATAAACTTGAACGTCAAAACAGAATTATTCATAAAGATTGGACAAAATATAACGGTGCACATGTGGTATGGAAACCTTTGGGAATATCACCTGAAAGACTTTATGATATCTTTGTTTCTTTATGGAGTGAATTTTATAGAAATATTGATTGGAAAGATACCGTAAAAAAACTGGAGCCTGACCAAACCGAAATTCACATGAATAGTCGCAGAAACAGAATTAATACAAATAAGGAGAATACTTGAAAGAGAGAGCTCTAATTACCGGAATAGGAATTCTTTGTCCTTTAGGAAGAGGAATTAATGCTTTATTACAGGGTATTCAAACAGGAGAATCAGGGCTTTCGCCAATAACTTCATTTAATACTTCTCCTTTTCGTACTGATTACGGCGGTGAACTAAAAGGTTTCGATCAAACTATTCGTTTAACATCTCAAGAAATTGTGGAATATCGAGATCCGAATATACAATATGCACTTACTGCCGCAAGAGATGCATTGGATGATGCGGGATTGCTTACAGATAACAGTCTGGGGAAACGCTTTGCTCTTGTGGTCGGAACCTGTAACGGCGGTCTAAGCACAGCTGAACATCAATATCGAATTATTCTTGGAATAGAACAAGGTGTGATCGACAAGGAAATGGTTTCACTTATTAGATATCACACAATGGGAAAAGCCTTGGCTCAAGGGTTAAAAATTGACGGTCCAGTTTGGATTACCGCTACTGCCTGTTCTTCTTCTACCGGTGCTATCGGCTTGGCTCTCGATCTTATTGAAACAGAAACTGTGGATGCTCTTATTGTCGGCGGAAGCGATTCTTTGTGTTTGTCAACTATGGCCGGTTTTGATGCGATTAGAGCAACGTCCACCGATCGAACCGCGCCTTTTTCACTACCTGTAGGTTTAAACCTTGGAGAAGGTGCTGCTTTTTGGGTAGTTGAGTCTGAAAAAACAGCCGCTAAGAGAGGTGCCAAGATATACGGTGAAATTCTCGGATATGCCCTAACTTCCGATGCTCACCATCCGACAGCTCCTGATCCAAGAGGTGAAGGAGCATACAGAACAATGCAAAATGCGTTGTCTCGTTCAAATATTTCTTTGTCAGAACTTGGCTGTATAAACACCCACGGGACAGGAACCGATGCCAATGATAAAGTTGAATCCAAAGCAATAAAGCGTTTGTTGGGAGAAGCTGATATTCCTGTATATTCATTTAAATCTCAGGTAGGCCATTGTCTTGGAGCGGCAGGTATCATTGAGGCTACAGCGGGATTAACCGCTATGCAAAATGATATACTTCCAGCTACAATAAACTTTTCAGAGGTAAGACCCGGATGCAACCTAAACTTTGTCCGCAACAAACCGAAATCACAAACATATAATTGTTTCGTTTCCTGTAATTACGCCTTTGGCGGCAACAATGCAGGCGTCGTAGTTGCCAAACCCTTTGCATTTGCAAAGATTGATAAACCTAGGAAACGAGTTGTTATAACCGGCGGTGCGATGTTGTCCTCTTTGGGAATCGGTAACAAAGAAAATGTTGATGCACTTATGAAAAAATGTCGCGGCTTGGACCCGGTTTCTGCAAAATTTTCGGTTGAAACTAAAGCAAGCAGAGCGGGATTTGTCAAAGAGTTTGATATTAAAAACATAGACAGAAGATTGGATATAAAGGCAATGAATCCAATCAGTAAATATGCCACAGTAGCAGCTAGATTGGCATTGGCTGATGCAAATTTAAGAATAGGTCCCAAAGAAGGTCTTGAAACAGGTGTTATTAACGGTGTTTATGTCGGCCCAAGTGAAGAGCAATATATGAACGCTGTAATAAAATCAGAAGGTGCCGAAGCTGATATAAACGGTTTTTCTCAAATTGTGGCAAATTCTACAGCCGGATGGGTGTCTTGCGCGCTACAGCTAAAAGGATATTCAACAACAGTAGCTCAAGGAGCGGATGCAGGAATATTTGCGCTTATTGCTGCATATTCAGCTATACACAATAACTCAGCCGAACGAATCTTGGCGGGTGCTGCCGACGAAGTTTATTCACGATATTTTCTTAATTACGATCAGATAGGATATCTTCACGAAGGATCTTTGGAAGAAAACTACTGTATCAATTTAGATACTCCAAACCGGAGGGTTTTGGGAGAAGGCGCAGCATATTTAGTATTGGAAGAATATGAGATTGCTAAATCTAGAAAAGTTCCCATAATAGCTGAAATAAAAGGATATAATGTAAATTGCGATTATGAACTTTTTATTGAACCCAGTTTTTCAGAAAATCGTCTTGAAGAAACAATATGTCAGACAATGCTGTCTGCAAATATAACTTCTGATGATATTGATGTTATTACTTGGTCACCTCAAGGCAATTCTACTGACAGAAAAATGTTAAAAGCTTTACAAAACACTTTTGGTGAAAAACTCCAACAAATACCTATAATAACTACGGTATTTAATACCGGATTAATGGAATCCGCGTCCGGAACAGTATCTTTGGCAGCGGTTCTTTTTTGCGTAAAGAACAAGTTACCTATATGGCCGTCCATAAACAACTTTGAAACTATAGATAGGGTTTTATTGTCAAAAACACCCAAAAATATTTTAACAATCGCATCAAGCGATATTGGCTATAACGCTGCTGTAATTTTTGAGATTTCTGATGAGGGGCGGGAATGAAAAAGAGAGTTGTTATTACCGGAATCGGTTTGATCTGCGGTGCAGCAGATTCTCCCGAAAGCTTTGAACTCTCCATTAGAAAAGGATGTAGTGGGTTTTCAAAAATTACAGATTCTCGATTGTCCCATCTCAAAGCAACTCATGCGGCTTTGGTTCATAATTTAAAACTTTCCGAAGAAGACAACTTACTTGTTCATAATATGGACCGATTTGTTCACCTTACTATTTTTGCACTTAGACAAGCCTTGAACAACGCAAAACTAATAACGCCTCTCGGTTCAAAAGCTTCCTTGGTATTGGGAACCTGCTCAGGAGGTATGCTCAGTGTTGAGGAAATAACCAAAAATCGTATGTGCAAAAAAACTGATAAAACAAAGGATTTGTATTTTTCGACAAGATACTATTCAGCAGCAAAAATAGCGGCAATGTTATCAGGTGCTGCCGGTCCTTGTTCGACAGTTGTTACAGCTTGTGCTGCCGGTTCAGGAGCTATTTCTCACGGTGCAGATCTAGTACGGGCAGGTATAAGTGATATCTCTCTTGTCGGAGGGGCTGATGCTTTTGCTCCCTCAACTTTGTTGGGGTTTGATGCACTAAAGGCTGTTTGTGAAGGAATATGTTCTCCCTTTTCAGAAAACATTGGATTGAATCTGGGAGAAGGCGCAGGATTTTTGGTCTTGGAATCTTTGGAACACGCCCGAAAAAGAAACGCAAATATTTGGGGTGAAATCTGGGGAAGCGGACTTTCCAATGATGCCCACCATCCGACAGCTCCTGATTCTTCGGGAAAAGGTCAAGCTGAAGCAATGGAGAGTGCCATAAAAGATGCCGGTATTACTGCTGAAATCATTGACTATATCAACACACACGGTACAGGAACAAAAGCTAACGATATTGCCGAATGTCGATCTATTTCAAGGGTTTTTACAAATCAAAACCGAATAATACCGACAAGCTCAACAAAGTCTATGATAGGACACTGTTTGGGAGCAGCAGGAGTTCTTGAGGCAGCGGCAACTCTTATTTCAACAAAAGCAGGCATTTTGCCTCCAAACTTGGGTTTTACTGTTCCAAGAGAAGGTTGTACCGGTTCTTCTTTTGAATTTGTAACAACAAATGAAAAACAGTTCACAGGTTCTGTATCTCTATCAAACAGTTTTGGTTTTGGAGGAAATAACGCCTGCCTTGTTATGAGTACAAAAGTTCTCAGCAACAATGTCAAAATTGAAACAGAAAAGCCTCGTTGCGTGATAACAGGAATAGGCGTTCTTCACGCACAAGGTATTGATTTCGATAGTATAAACAACTCCAAATTATTATGTATCGACAATGATACCAGGTTTTCGAATTTTCCCAAGCAAACACCGGCTGCACTCATAACTGACTTTAATTTTAAAGAAATTGACCGTCGTCTTGATTTGAAAAACATGGACGCTTGTTCCAAATATCTTATTTCTGCTGCAAGATTGGCTCTAAAAGACGCCGATATTCCACTAAAACCCGCAATTACCTCAAAAATAGGAATGGTAACAGGACTGTCAGCCGGTCCCGGTTTTTTTGAATCAGCTCATGTAAAAAGTGCAATTGAGAATGATTATAAATTGGACAAAGTCGACTCTTTTGCTTTTGTTGTTCAAAACGAAGCTTCCGGAAATGCTGCAAGAGCTCTTCTATTAAAAGGTCACAATAACGTTTTTTCAACAGGTTGGGGAGCCGGACTGGCAGCTTTGACTGGAGCGACGTTAGCAATAGAACAAGGTCACGAAAATACAATAATCGCCTCATCATCCGACGAGCTTACAGAGCGCACTTTCAAAGATATACAAGAATATGAGATCTACGGACCTCAAACAATTCCCGGAGAAGGAGCTGCTGCCTTTGTTGTAGAATCAAAAGAGACTGCTTTGGAAAGAAAAGCTAATATCTATGCTGAGATTTTGGGTTGCGGATCAGCTACAGATATAAACGATATTAGATGTATCAAAAAGGATGCACCGATGTCGGCTTTGAGAAAAGCAATAGAATCAGCACAAATAGATCCATTTGATATTCGCTTTGCCGCAATCTCCGGCACTGACTGTCAAACAGGCTATCTTGAAGAACAAGCGATTAGAGACATATGCAAAAACGCAAAACAAGTTTCGTTAAGCAAAGCCATCGGTTTTCCGGAAGCCTCCTTATCTCTGATTAGTTTAGGGAAAGCATTACATTTAAGCTCCCCCAAAGATCTTATTGTAGCTCTATCTGTTTCCAAAGAGGGACTAGCCTACGCAATTATTGTAAAACGAGAAGGGTAGATTTTATACAAAGATGTCAGATAGTTCTGACTAGATAACTTTATTATAGAATATTCTCCTTCATACTGTCTTTGACTTTACAAACACCTTCTTCGCAAGTAAAGCCGCCCGTTACCGGACAATCTGATATTTCTTCACATTTGAGCAAACAAATAGAGGCCTTTCCGATCAGTGTATCAACTTCAGTGCATTCTAACCCTTCGTCGCAGGATTGATTCTCTTTGCAAAAAGAATGACGTTTGCCTACAGTCTGTCCAAAATACTGGCAAATGATTCCATAGGATTCTTCTTTTAAAGATAATAAAGCATCATAGGATGATTCTACATTTCCAGTAAGACATGAATATCGTCTGACTTTGAAGCTGATGTCTTCTTGAAAATTTATGTCTGAGAAAGACAACGGAAAATCATAGGGACAAAGACAACCGGAGGCCGCACAAGATTGGGGAAGAATTGAGATACTAATTGAATTTGAAGTTTTTTCTTTTAGTTCAACAGTAAACGGTCCCTGGCAATCGGCCCAATAATTGACAATATTAATGTGGAGGGTGTTATTTACTATTCCATATTCAAAACAATACAATCCTGTATAATCATTTTCATCATAACTAGCTTCACTGTCATTATTTCCAGCGTCACCCAAAGAATTTGGTTTTTCAACAATCGGCTTGTTTGTAGAAGTTGATTCTGAATTTTTGCAGTAGGAAGTTGCAACGTTGTCTTCTTTACATCCGTAGAATACAAAAGGCAGAAATAAAAGGAATGTTCCAAATAAGTTTTTATTTCGAATTATCATTGGTTCTCCAATGAAGGACTAATAACATCTATTTGGAAAAATTTGAATTCTAATATGTCGAACGGATTCTAGAAGAAAATACTTAAAATAAATTGGATTAAGGAAGTTGAATTGGAAGAAACTGTTCTACATCCACAAGAACTATTTTCGCCGTCATCTCCTGAATCTACGCCCGCGTCTTCATTGATGTCATCTGTAGAGTTGTTGATGTCATCTGTAGAGTTGTTGATGTCATCTGTAGAGTTGTTGTTTTCATCTTCGGAATCTGCACCTGCATCTTCATTGATGTCATCAGTTGAGTCGTTGATGTCATCAGTTGAGTCGTTGATGTCATCAGTTGAGTCGTTGATGTCATCAG
>CAYWLQ010000002.1:53410-88105 GCA_964458775.1 uncultured Myxococcales bacterium
CGTTGATGTCATCAGTTGAGTCGTTGATGTCATCAGTTGAGTCGTTGATGTCATCGGTTGAGTTATTATTGTCTTCGGAATCAAGTCCGGCATCGATTAATATACCCCCGTCAACAAGATCATCATTGGCAGAATCCGGATTAACATCACCGCCGTTATCAGTATCTTGATTTGAACCAGAGTCAGTATCAGCGTCAGTATCACCATCAATATCAGCATCAGTGTCGGTATCAGTGTCAGTATCAGTATCAGCGTTGGTATCACCATCAATATCAGCATCAGTGTCGGTATCAGTGTCAGTATCAGCATCAGTGTCGGTATCAGTGTCAGTATCAGCATCAGCGTCGGTATCAGTGTCAGTATCAGTATCAGCGTCGGTATCACCATCAATATCAGCATCAGCGTCGGCATCAGTGTCAGTATCAGAGTCAGCGTCAGTGTCAGCATCGGAATATCCTACACAGTTTGACATATCCCAATGTTCACCATCGTAGCGAGCAACACAACCTGATTCACCGACAACAGTTATATCCGAAGATGAACTACCTGAAATGCCGAATAGATCTACCCAACTCTTAATAGAAATATCCTCCCATTTTTCATCTGTTTTTCTAGCAACAAATCCATAATCTCCTATTACATAAACTACATTTTCAATCCCCCAAACTTTATTAATATCTTTATAGGTTAAACAAATTTGAGTTGTATTTTGAACTGTTGATAAAGCTAAATTAGAATCTACATAGGAATTAAAATCAGAATCGGTGTCAGCATCGGTATCAATATCAGTATCAGCATCGGTATCGGTATCAATATCAGTGTCAGTATCAGCATCAGTGTCGGTATCAGCATCAGTGTCGGTATCAGCATCAGTGTCGGTATCACTGTTTCCCCAACAAACCTCGCGTGAAGCTATCCAATTCCAAGAATCTCCATTATAATGAATTAACTGCCCTCTATCCCCAACAACATAAATGTCATTACTATTTGTGCCCCAAATACTGTTAAGTCTATACGACGGTAGTTCTATTTGAACAGTCTTGCTACTCAAATACTTTGTAGGATGTGTT
This sequence comes from uncultured Myxococcales bacterium, assembly GCA_964458775.1. Lineage (GTDB taxonomy): Bacteria > Myxococcota_A > Polyangia > JAAYKL01 > JAAYKL01 > CAYWLQ01. The sequence goes on from CAYWLQ010000002.1 coordinate 54,481, forward strand.
GAAGAAGCATTAATTTTAGTAAATTCCCAATCAGATTCCCAATCAGTGTCAGTGTCGGTATCAGTGTCAATGTCAGTATCAGTGTCGGTGTCGATGTCGGTGTCGATGTCGGTGTCAGAATCAGTGTCAGTATCGGTATCGGTATCGGTATCGGTATCGGCATCGGCATCGGCATCACTATAATCGTTGGAATAGGAAATTGTCTCCCACATTTCTCCGTTAAATCTAAAAATGGATGCATTATCCCCAACTACATACATGTTATCTTTATTTGTCGCCCAAACATCGTTGAAAGTATCAGTAATAATTCTATTATCAACAGTCGGAGCTTCCAATTTTGTCCAATTTGAACCATCATTATGAAGAACAGTTGCAAAACTTCCCACTGTCCATATGTTCGATAGATCAACGCCGTAAATACTGTTGAGATTAAAGACACTATAAGAAGAAGTATTTGGCGCATGCATTTGAGAGAGTTGTAAATTTGTGATGGAATTAACGCCGGATTCTATTAGGTTAAATGACAAATCAGCATCCGTGTCTGTGTCAGCATCTGTGTCTGTGTCAGAATCAGTGTCAGTGTCAGAATCAGTGTCAGCATCGGTATCTCCATCCGAGTATCCGAAGTTAATATTGCCGTTTTCGACAATCCATTTATGGTCTATATAATGTAGTATTAGTGATTGACTGCCCACAACATAAAAATCATTAATCTCGGTTCCCCAAACACTATATAGATGATTTTGCATACCTTTGAATTCATCAGGAAAAACAATGGATGAACCGAGCTTTTCATTAACCAGCTGTCTTCCAGAGTAGTATGTATCAAATATTATACCTTCGTCTGATTTGTTTTTTGCTGAATTAACTTTAAAATTTAAGTCAGCATCAGCGTCAGCATCGGTGTCAGTATCGGTGTCAGCATCGGTGTCAGCATCGGTATCTATGTCAGTATCAGTATCAGTATCACTATCACTCATAGAAAACGGATAATGAACAATATTCCAATTATCACTGTTTCGAGAAATGATTGTACCCCAATATCCTGCCGCGAGAGCTGTTCCATCCGGTGCACTCCAAACTGAGTTGAACGTATTATATATTTCTCCTTCAGGAACAATTAATGCAGATTTCTTTGATAATATTTCACTCTTGTTATCAAAATGTCGGTTAATATTTGGATTAGAATATTGCGTATCGCATCCTAAAATACCAACTGTGAAAATTGAAAGATACTTAATCGCATTTTTTTTGTGTAAACAAAAAAAAGTCATACCGGTAATCCTTTCGTTAATAGACGAAATTTCGTCAATGTTGTTAACTTTAGGTATGCTATACAAGATGTATGCCATAAAAAAAGCGCTAACTATAAAAGGCATAATATAGTAAAATAAGATAGTTAGGCCTAAAGTAATCCAAGAGTGTGCCAGTTTGTCGGCACATTTATGAAAAAAATTGAGATGAAAACTAAGTAGTAATATCTTTACTAATATACCGAACACTCAATAGCAGAATGATAAAAGCAGAAAGAATGCAAAAGACAGCATACATTATTTGCAGAAAGACCCCTTTTGATAAACCGTCAGCCAGTACGTATCCTATTCCTAGGCTCAACAACCCGATAAAAAAAGAGGTATATTGCATTGAGGTTCTGATATCGCGTGAACGAGCTGAAATAACCGTACCCAAAGAGCCCACTAACAATGCAGAAGAGGGCGCACCGACTAAATAGGCTATCCACCATGAACCCGATGTTGAAAACTTGTAAGCAAAAGGCTCTAAAGAAGGTATGTTGCGAAATACGGCACTGCTCAAACCGACAAAGAATAGGTGAAATAATAGGGGTATTGCAATTGCTCCCGCCAATTTTCCTAGAAGAAGTTGACGACGTGTAATGGGTGCTAACATTAAGAACGGCAATGTTCCACAATCTCGATCATGAAGAACTGAAGTTCCGGACATAATGGCAACATATAACGGTAAATTTGTAAAAATCAGTGAGCATAAAGTGGAAGAGGCAATTCCTAGTAAGGTATCAAGTTTGACACCTATTTTTCCCAAATGATTTTCAAGGATTAGTAGAGTTTCGGGCTGTGAAGCTGTTCGATCTACCAGATAAAACAAACCGCCAAAAAGTCCTATCCACAATACATAGTTTAGTGCCAGTACAAAAAGCATCCACGGCTGTCTTAGATGTTCAGTTACTTCAATTCTCGCTATCGAAAACAGTTGTTTCATTACTCAGTTAATACTTCTTTCCAAGCTGCAAACAACGGTCCTGTAGAACAAACTCGTGTATTAGAAAAGGTCATCTCTTTTTTTATCTCTCGATTGACGATAATAACTCGATCACATAATGACTCAGCGGCCGGCAAGTCATGTGTTACCAATAAACAAGTTAAACCGTCATTTACTCGTTTTCTAACTTCAGCAAAAAAAGCTTGAGATGCGATCGGATCTAAATTGGCTGTAGGCTCATCTAAAAGCAGCAGAACCGGCGATAACATTAGGGCTCGAATAAGAGATAATTTTTGCTGCGTTCCTGTTGACAGTTCAGATACCCGTTTGTCTACATATGGCTGTAAAGCAAAAGAATTCAGCAAAGGAGCTGATTTTTCATCTGCTTGGTCGGATGAAATACCGAACAGGTTAGCAAAGTAGCGAAGATTTTCTCTTCCAGTTAATAGCGGATAAAGTCCGGGCCTCGCAGTCACTAATCCAACACTCCCCACTGCTGTGAGAGACAAAGCATGCGCTTCAATTCCTAAAATTGTTATTTTTCCCACAGTAGGACGAAGCAAGCCGGATATTAGTAGCAAAAGAGTGCTTTTCCCGCCGCCGTTAGGTCCAGTTATTCCCACCATTTCTCCCTTAAAAATTGAAAGATTGATATTTAATAATACCTCTTTTTTTTCAAAAGAACGTCCTGCATTTTTGAGCAAAACAATCGGAGAATTATTTTTGAAATTTCTTTTGGCGGAAATCATCTGTTTCTACAAATAAATCAAACTTCAGGAGTTGTTGTCCGGTCAGGCAAATCAACAAGTGATTTGTTTCCCTTTCTAGATTTTCGAGGATGCTTTATTCGAACAGAAGTATTTGATTGCTTTTGCCGTTTTTGTTTTGAAATCAAATGCATCCATTCATTATAGATTTCAAGAGAATCATTATTTGCAGACAAAATCTCCATAAAATCTATAGCCTCTGAAGCGTATTCCCTGTCTAGAAATCTCTTTGCCCTAGCTCGATTCGGTCCTGCATTTAGTTTTTTCTGAGCTGTGATAATTTGTCTGACCGCCGCTCCACAGCGTTTAGGTATTGGGATTGGGAAAATCAATTCATGAAATAAAACATGAATTTTTGATGCCAAATCTCCTTTTTCATCAAAAAGATTTTCAACACAAGGATATATCATAGCTGACAACATAACAGCCTCAGATAAATGCTTCCCGCTTTTTACAATTTTGTCAGCGTTTTCGAGAAGCTGCCAAAAGTTGGAAGAAGTATCTGCGCATCGTTCAGCAAGCTTCGGCATTAGAATCTTTAAAACACCTAACTGATCCAATGCTGACAAACATCGAGCAGATTTTCCGGTTCTCAGAATTTTAAAAAGCTCTTCAACCAGCCTGGCTTTGGAACAATCAGCAATAAGAGGGGCTAATTCTCTTGCTGCTTCTTCCACTTTTGGGTGCATTGTGAGATTTAAACGTTCAGCAAATTTGGCAGCTCGAATAATTCTTACAGGATCTTCTTTAAAACGACGTACAGGATCACCGATAGTATTGAGAAGTTTTGCTTTGATATCCTCAATACCTCCTACATAGTCATGTATCTCTCGTCTTCCTACATCATACATCAAAGCATTAATGGTAAAATCGCGTCGAATAGCATCATCGGCAGGTCCTCCAAAGAGATTTTCAGCAGCATGTTGACACGAAATATCATCTTCGCTTGTTGCTCCGCGTCTAAAAGTAGCAACTTCAATAACCTTATTTTCTCTAAAAAGCAGATGGGCTAAACGAAATCTTCTGCCGATAAGTCTGCAGTTTCTAAACTCACGCCTAACTTCGCTTGGAAGAGCTGAGGTAGCTATGTCAAAATCTTTTGGGTGAACTCCAAAAAGAATATCTCGAATGCTTCCTCCCACCAAATATGACTCATGTCCGAAGCGATCAAGTCTTCGTACAACTCTAACAGCATCTTGGTCCAGCATCTCATCAGCAATTTGATAACGATAAATACGATGAACACAGGTAACATCATCCGGTGGAGCAACACTAAAATTAACTTCAGATTGAATGCATGTATTTTGAATGCAGGTATTGACAAGAGGTTGAAAGAGAGAAAGTTCCGGCATTTTTGTTATCGCCCGTATTTTTTGAGCATAATTACCTTATAAAAACAGTTCATTTAGAACCGCAAGGTTCTTTTATCCCAAAAAATACCAAAAATTGTCAATGCCTCAATTAATTCAGACTGTTTGTATGTTATACAAATATCTAAATTTCTTCTTGTGCTGCCATTTCTCGTCGATATCGGTCGAGTAAAGTGCCTTTTGAAATCAATCCGATAAATCTTCCGTTTTCGACGACCGGCAGAGAAAAAGCGCCGGAACGATCCATAATCTCCATTACATCAGTTAAAGATTCATCTTGATTGATTATGGGAACATCTGTTTCCATGAACTCTTCTACCAGTACGGTATCATAGAGTTTTCGGTCGAATAAGAACGGCCTAATCGATTCCAATTTTACCATTCCCAAATATTCATTATTACTGTTTTCAACCGGAAAATGATTTCTGGATGACTTTGCGACCATTCTAACAAATTCGCCAAGTTTCATATTGCTTTGTACTATCATACAATCCAGTTCAAGAAGTTCTACAATACGTATCTCTGACAGAACTCTAGCGTCTGTTCTAGCTCGTAGAAGTAATCCCTTGTCAAATAGATCTCTGTGATAAAGTGAAAGCGGCTCAAAAAAGCTGCTTAAAGTTGAGGACAAAACAGATACAAGAACCACTGAGGCAAGTACATCATAACCCCCTGTGATCTCCATTATTAGAAATATTCCGGTCAATGGCGCTTTTAATACTCCGCTCACCATACCGGCCATTCCGATTAGAGCATAGTATCCTTGTTCTGCAAAAACGGCAGTTGGAAATAATAAAACAGCAGCGTTATGGAATAGCAACCCGACCATTGCTCCTATTACCAAACAAGGTGCGAAAACTCCCCCAACACCTCCTGCACCTAAAGTAATGGAGGTAGCGGCAATTTTTACCAGAATTACGCTTCCCAAAACCAACATCCCGGGTCGATATACATTTTCTAAAATATCGCGAATACTACGATATCCTTCTCCCGATACATCCGGAAAGAACAGTCCGGCAATTCCTACCAAAATTCCGCCGACAATTGCTCTCAACCAAATAGAGTTTAGTTTGGATTCCATAAGAGTTCCGACTCTTCTTAAAATCCGTATAAATATTACTGCTCCAATAGCAGCTGCAAGGGCAAGGAAGACACATGTGGCAAGATCTAAATAGCTCACCTCAATATTGCGGTGTTCAAAAGGAATTTGGTTGCCTCTAAACAGTCTACTGATTTGACAACCTACTACTGACGCTATCGCAATAGGAACAAGATTTAATTGAGTCCACTCACCCAGAATAATTTCCATTGTAAACATTATGCCGGTAGCCGGTGCATTAAAAATAGAAGCTATGGATGCAGACGTTCCGCATCCGACCATAACCGTGCGCTGTCTATCCTTGAGCTTAAAACGATGGGCTATCTGAGAACCTAATGAAGCACCGCTCACTACTATCGGAGCTTCGGGACCTGCCGAACCTCCTCCCGACAAGGTGAGAAGACAACCGATTAATCTAGAAAAAAAAAGTCTAAAGGACAGCCGTCCCCCTCGTTTTGAAATAGCGTGAATGACCTCAGGTACACCGTGTGAATGATTTTCTCGAAATATTTTGCGAGTTAGAAATACAGAAAGCAAAATTCCGATTATGGGAAGCAATACACTATAATATGAAGAACGATGAGGAGATAAAAACTCTGATGCCCAATGAAGACCGGTATTTAAAAGTACGGCTGCAAAACCTGCTGCTAAACCGACTACAATGGCGACTAGTATAAGTCTAAATCTGTTGTCAAAGCGATAATTGGTAAAATTGAACATACCCATTCTAATCTTAAAAGTTGTCGTCAAACAGTTCTTGGTCAGCTTCTTTTAAAGCACAGATAACTTCAGATTCATTCTTCAGTTCAAAAAGCTTTTCTAAGAAGGTCTGATTGGAAAGACAAAAACTCAATTTGGATAGCAGTTCAAGATGACGCCGGGATGAAGAGCAAAAAACTGTAAACACAAGCCTAACCGGTTGTTTGTCTATTGCATTAAAATCTACCGGCTTAGCCAAAAAACATACAGAGATAACTCCACCCTCGTGAATATTGAGCAAAGGTCTTCCCGGATGAGGAAGCGCAATACCGTTGCCGATACCGGTTGAAGCGGACTCTTCTCTTGCCATAAGTTTTGCAAGCAAGTCACTTTTATCAAGTTGAGAAGGCAAATAAGTTTTTTCAATACAGCTTTTTAAAACTTCAGCAACATTGTTACCTTCTACTTGAAAATGAACGCCTCCTCTTTTGACGGCGGCTGTAAGACTCATGTCATCGTCCGGAATAGAACATGTACAGAGTTCTATATTTTCTCTAACGGGCATTCTTCTTTTTGCCGCCCAATCACATAGGGTTTTTCGTTCAAGAAACATCTCATTATTAAGTTTTGTCGATTGAATCACACCCTGTTCAATCCATCGCAACAGCATTTCTTCAGACGTGTTCAGCATATATGCTGCTTCTTTTAGAGTAATTTTCATTTTTCAAGTCTCAATATTCGCTTATTCAAGTTTGATTCAAAAACAGTCTGAGGCAAACTGCTCAAATATTGCTGCACAAATAGATCTATGTAGCACAAAAATCAATCAGCACTTGAAAAGGATATCATCCGTTAAGAGCAATTATCAACATTACTGAGGCGTAACAAACCGTAAAGATTTACTAAATGAGTCTGTGTTTTATTATGCACAATAAATTTTTTTTGATTAAGTCATTAATCTATGAATTTGAAATGCCAAGAAATTGCGAATCACGATCGCTTGGAGCTACAATCTATTTTGTGATTGAGCGAATTATATCGACAGATAGAGTATGCTATGGTTTCGAATAAATCGCTCAAAGAAAATACAAGAGACTTAATTGCTAGATAGGTTTCAAGCAATATATAAGTTTCTTTTTTGGACTTATACGGCGGAGTGATGAGTCACGATCCATTTAAAATTGTAATAGGCAATAACTGGCAAACATCATTTTTAGACGATCGGGAATCATTCGGTTTCCCCAGTTCCGGCAAAAAAGAAACCCTGGATTTCAGTCGTGTTAGAGATGTGGTGGATATTTTTGTCGGAGGAACCAGCATTTCCGGACATATTGAAGAGGATTCAATATTCTTTCTTGTTAGAGATTTTCTGTTTGCTGTGGAGAAGCTATCTTACGGTGACGGATCAGTACGAGTTAGTTTTTATGAGGGACCGTGGGAGTTGGTTTTACAAAGAGTCGGTAAGAAAGTTTATATTACTCTATATAGAGGCGGTCAGCGTTCTGAAGTTGTAGTCAAAGATCAAGCGGTTTTGTTTTCACATCTTTCAGAAGGTGTATTGGCCTCAGCTGAGAGTCTTTATCAACAGGCAGTCGAGTTGAATGACCAAGCCAAAGACGATCCGGTTGTATTTGGCATGAATGAGATTTGGGCTCGCGTGAAAGCAATCCTCGAAAATTCTCAGGTTTTAAATGATGAAGAACCTGTTCAGCCGCGTACAGTTGAAAGCACCAGATGGCTTTCGGCACGTACTCCCGATAGTTTTTCCTTTGGTTTTAAATTTAAGGCGGGAATAACAGATCTGTTGATTACTCAAAAGCCTTTGGGCAGTGACCTGAATCCTCTTCTCTTCAAGGGACGTCTGGCTGTTCATGCAAGAGGAAGTCGTATTGTTTTAGGCAACGGATATTTGTTTTTGCAGGCTGAGAGACTTTTGGCATCCCTTCGATATCTGATGACAGCCTGGAACGAAGGAAGATCGATGAGCCGAAGGTTGGTCAGTGACGGCTTGATTGTAGGAATAAGACTTAACAGAAGCGGTTTGGCTGTAACTCTTATGGATAGTCACAATGATCAGGCTATTATTGTTATGAACGATATTACGCCGTTAGATTATGCCGAAGCAGTTTTGGGGGTATGTAGAGAGCTCAGACGACTTGTCATTGAACAGAATCCCCATCAAAGAAGAAACCTTCGCATTGAATCGTTTAGTAGAGAGGTTAGAACAATAACTTCTTGGGTAAAACAAAATAAATTATGCGGTGTTGTTAATAACAACCCTGAGCGATATAGAAATTTTTATGAGTCATCTCGTATACAAACATCTGCTGTCGATCTTAAAGGTGCGGAACGCCTTAGATTCAGCGAGAGATGGCGGGTCGAAGTTGAAGGTTTGAATATTAAGAGAACCTCCTTAATGGGAAAAGTTGTTGTAGTTACTGCTCGCAATATGTTGGTGGGAGTTGATACTGAAACCGGCGGAGTTCTTTGGCGCAGAGAAAACGACAGCGGTGAAAGCCGATGCGTATCTGCAGGTGCGGATGCGCTGGTTAGAGCTTCGACTTCGGGAACAGTAGAAATGCTGGACCTATTTACAGGCGTGAGAAGATGGCATACATCCTTGACTCCGCGCTCCGGAGGTTCTGCTGTATTGCTGGTAATAGATCACGGACCTTGTCCTGGAGTTGTTGTTGTGGCCGAAGAAGAAAACAAAATAACTGCTTTGGATTTGCGTACAGGAGAGCCGCGTTGGAGGTTTACCAATTCGCGAGGGGGTTTCTTGGCGCTTCTTCGTTTCGGTCGATTGATGTATGTTTGCGGAAATGACGGCCATATTTGTGCCGTAGATATTGAAGACGGTAGTTTGGTATGGCGATTTACTGAAAGAACCAGGTTTTTTCATCATCCGGCAGTTACAAACAACTATTTGGTTGCTGCAAGCGGAAGGCCTTCTCGGTCTGAAGGGCAGCTATTTGGAATTGATCCCTTCAGCGGTGAACTAAAATGGCGTCTCTATTTGGAAGGAGGCGCAGATACCGCACCGATTATTTCCGGTGACGTTGCGCTAATTCCTGTTCAAACAAGTGACTGCCAAGATTTGTTGGCGGTGGACATATCTCAAGGAAAAATTTTGTGGCGAAAAACCTGGGATTTATCAGGAGCTAAATGTGCACTTAAAGCATTAGAAGACAGCTTTGTAATTAACACTGAAGGCGGGGTTCTCGAATGTATTGATGCTTATTCCGGAAAACAAAAATGGCACGAAATTCTGGGTCCTGTTTGTTCTGATGATGTACCTCACGATCTCTATATGGTTCAACGAGGAGGTCTTCTCTTTGTCCCGGCAGATACAGTCTACTTGGTAAGACCGGAAGATGGACGAGTAATTCATTCCTTAGGAGGAGAGCCGCCGGTTCCGGATTTATTGCAGGTTGATCAGGACCTAGGTGTATTTATCGCCGAGAAGTCCGGACACATAGCAATGTATGATCTGGCCGGAAGTTTGTCGGTGGTCTCTTAGAATCCAAAAATTTTTTCCCACAATTAGCTCGTTTTCTTTTTCCCTTGCTCATAATGCATAAATACCTACATGATAAAAAAACAGAAATTACGTCGTTGATGGAGGGAAAAACCATGAAAACAGTCAGAAGAGGGTCTAAGGGAAAAGATGTATTAAAGCTTCAAGAACTTTTAGGATCAATCGGTGTTTACCAAGGCTTAATGGACGGGGTATTTGAATTCGCGTTAGAAGCAATTGTAATTCAATTTCAGAAGGCCGAAAATCTTGAACCTGACGGAGTTGTGGGAACAAATACCTGGAAAGTGCTGCTAGAAAAAACATCCATCACCAACACACCCAAAAATTTGGCACTTAAAGGTTCGGCACTTTATAAATATTTCGGTCCCAATGCCGCTAATCAAAATCGCATGACTGTAATTGATGATGAAACCGCTTTGTGGTGTGCCAGAATGTGTATAGGAGAAGGCGGCAATAAATGCAGCACAGACAAAGCGGCAGCAATGCTATGGGCCATTATGAATCGCTGGATACTTCATTCCTCCAGAAAAAGCTGGCCGTCATATCTATATTTGTTAAGGCGATTCTCTCAGCCAATTAATCCGCGTTGGCAAGAAGGAGGAGATTTAGCCGCAAAGTATGCCGGAACAGAACACAGCACACCTGCTCGAATAAAAAGAAGAGCCCAAATATGCTCTCTCAAATGGAGTGACATTCCTGATCCCATCGTGCAAACCGTAAAATCATTTCAAGCCGGCACACTCCCGCCGCCGGCCGCATTAAAAAAATTAGAAAAACCCAGAATTTCAAACTGGGCTTCGCACAAAGGCCTGGCAGCAAAATATCCATGGGGAACATCCTTCGAAAAATCAGCCCAACCCGATTGGTTTTTTGAAGATAACAATCTAATTACAGGAACCGTTGTAGTGGATTGGTGGTCATAGCAATCTGATGTAAGATCTCAACTTACCCAAATACCGGCTACCTTTGTTTTACAACGGTTGCAGGTTGAATCGGTTATTTTGGTTTCTATAACTCTGTAGCCGCGTCTTTTTATTATGTCTAAATTGCAAGAGGGGCAGTAGGTGGTTTCTCCTTCTTGATTCATAACGTTGCCGGTATAGACAAAATTTAACCCCGCTGCCTTTGCTATTTCTCTAGCTTTTATTAAAGTTTCTTTTGCTGTTGAGGGCAGATGTGTCCATTTATTGCCGGGACGGAAGGCCGAAATATGCCACGGAATGTTTATGTCCAGCTGTGCTATATATTTTGCGATAGACTCTATCTCTGCATTGGTGTCGTTAAAGTCAGGAATTAACAAGGTTGTTATTTCCACCCAAACGTTGTTCTTTAGTAGGGTTTCTATTGTATTTAACGTAGCTTTGAGGTTTCCTCCCAAGATTTGTTGATAATTAGTTTTTGAAAAACTCTTTATGTCTACGTTAGCTGCTGTAACAAAATCGGAAAGCGCCTCAGCTGCATTATTAGAGGCTTGTCCGTTGGTTACATAGATAATGTCAATGCCTAAAGTCGATGCAATAGCGGCTGTATCTTGAGCATATTCCATCATCAGAATCGGTTCGGAATAGGTAAAAGAAATTGATTTTGCCTTGCATTTGATAGCGCGATCCGTGAGTTCTTTTGGTGAGACAAAAGGAATGGATTTGAAACTGAATTCTCGTTCGAGGTAAGAGATGCTGTGATTCTGACAAAACGGACATGTTAGATTGCATCCCGGTGACGCTACTGAGTAAGTTAGAGTTCCCGGTTTGTAGTGAAACAAAGGCTTCTTTTCGACCGGATCCAAAGCGGTTGCTATCAGCCTTCCGTATGATAATGATTTTAGCACTCCCGATTCGTTGTATCTGGTTTTGCATTTTCCGAATTGTTTGGGCAGAACAGTGCATTTGTGAGAACACAAACCGCAAATAACTTTGTCATTGTCCGTTGATTTAAAAATTCGTGAATCCATCTTATTTGCTTTATTTAGAACTATTCTCAGAAACTTTTTTGAGTTCTTCGATAATTATCTTTTCTAAAATCTTTTCATCTCCAAAAACATATCCGGAATGCGACCATGTATTTTTTCCTTCAATATTAATCACGAGTGTAAACGGCGCTTCCCGTCTTTGATTAAAAAGTTCTACTGCTGTAAAGTCATCATCCAACAAAACAGGATAAGAAAGCGCAAGTTTCTTTGCCAATGATCTAACTTCACTTCGGCTTTCGGGAAGGTCCATCGATATAGCCAAAACAATCAATCGGTCTTGTCGGTACTTGTTGAAAATAGCGTTCAGCTCAATAAGTTCTTTTTTGCACGGTTCACACCAGGTTGCAAAAAATGTTATAACAACTACTTTTTGATACAGAAAATCAGACAAAGCCGCTGTTTTTCCTTCAATATCTTTAAGGGCAAAATCTACTGTTATTGTTGAAGAGTTCTTGCCATTTTGCATATTATTTACAGAATGAGAGATTTCGGCTGAGGTGGTTTTGCACCCGGTCAACGCCAGGAGTGGTGTTACTAGAGTAATGAAAAAAAAGTTTTGTTTATTTAAGAAAATGCATTGCATTGTTTTCTTCATTTACATTCCTGGTATAACGCTATTGATTGATGTTGGACAATGTTTCTGTTGTTAATCTGCTGAACGATAGTATAACAATATAAATATGTTCAGTATTTTATTCACATTAAACAGGTTGACCCAAGACATTACATCAATCAAAATGAAAAAGAATAATATGGTCGGTTTGTTTAAAATTATGTTCGGTGACTTGGGTAATTTATATGGGGCCTGAAATGAACAGGCTGTTTTGCAGATGACCATTGAACCGGGAATTGTTTGCGGGGCATGTGATTGGTTAAATAAAATTGACCGCTCTACATGCGAGGATTGCAATAGTAATTTGATCTTGTATCCCGAAACGGAGATGCAAACACATGCCTCTAGGGATACCGGAGATAGGTCGCCTGAACCTCTCAAGATTATAGAGGTTAAGAGGTCCGGTAATATGCCGGAGGAAGCAGAGGGAAAGCCAATGGAGCAGGCACGTCATTTTGTTTGTAGTTCATGCTACAGCCCGGTTCCGTCGGGCCACAAATTTTGCGGCAAGTGCGGGACGGCTACGGACAATCCGGCAGGTCGAACGCCGGAATTTTTCGGTGAAATGCAAACACCGGGAAAGGCCAAACTCATTCTTATCAAGGGAGAGGGAATGGACGGTATTTCCTATCACTTGAATTCTACTGAGCATTTTGTGGGTCGTATGGAGGGCGCCATTCTTTTTACCGAAGATAAATGGCTTTCGCCTAAACATTCTAATTTCTTCTATCGTGATGACTGTTTGGAAATCCGCGATGAAGGAAGTTTAAACGGTGTTTATGTTTGTTTTCGCAAGGAAGCAACTGTCAAAGACGGAGCAATGTTTCTTGCCGGTGAGCAGGTATTTAAGGTCGAAAGAGTTGCACCCTATAATGACGATCCGGCAGATGACGGTACATATTTCTTTTCCAGTCCTCGAAACGAACCCTCCTTTAGAGTCGTTCAAGTTCTCGAAGGCGGAGGTTACGGTATGATCGTTCATGCTAAAGATGGAAAAGTGGAGATAGGTCGCGAGGGAGGAGATATGAACTTTCCCAATGATCCCTTTATTTCAAGTAAGCATCTTCGTGTAGAGATAACAAATAACGTTTTGAAACTTATTGATCTAGGAAGCAAAAACGGCACTTACCTGAAGATTTCAGGTGAGAAAGCTCTTGCCCACGGCGACTATCTGTTTATCGGTAAACAGTTGCTAAGGGTTGAGATTACTAATTAGGAGGTCCGACATGATTGCCTGTCCAAATTGCGGAAAAGAAAATCAGGACCATTATAAATTTTGCCTTGGGTGCGGTTCGGACCTGCCGCGTACTGGAGAAAACCGGGGCCCCAAGACTCAAACTCCTCCTACCGGCATTCCTGCTATGTCCCAAGATGCAACCATAGCTGCTACAGGACAAATGCAGCAAATTCCACTGTCGGCTCCGGAGGATCTGATATCTGATACCACACCTCCACCCGATGTACTATCACAAGCAATGGATATTGCCGCAACTCCCAATATACCCCAAACCAAAGACGAATCGGCTAAATCCGAAGGCTTAGCATGTGTATCTTGCGGTAATATCGTACCGGCCGGGTTTGCTTTTTGCGGTTCATGCGGAACACCCATTCCCGGTGCTGCTCCTCCGCCTTCGCGAGCAGTTGCTGCAGTTGCATCAGCTTCCGGTTCGGTTTCCCGTTTAGTTCTCATCATGCCTGACGGAACCGAAGGCGGCCTGGTAGAAATTCCAAATACAGATGTAGCGGTCGGACGAGATGCCGGCGGTTTTTTTGCTGCAGATCCGTTTTTGTCACCTACCCATGCTATTTTTAGAACTGCCGAAAAATCGGTATTTGTGCGTGATGCAGAAAGTCTTAACGGAACCTTTGTAAAAGTTACTCCAAATGTTCCTGTTGAAATTCAATCAGGTGATATATTTCGAATCGGTCAAGAGCTTTTACTGTTTGACGAAATTGACCGCGGCAGTGATGCTTTGGACGGAACTATTAAGATGGGGTCACCCATCGAAGGTTTGTGGGGACGTATAGCCTTGATAGTCGGCAACGGTCGTTTGGGAAATGCTTTTACTATATCCGGCGACGGAATGGTTTTGGGACGTGAACGCGGCGATATCGTATTTCCTGAGGACGGTTATGTATCGGGAATTCATCTTAGGATATATACAGAGAAAGGCCGCTATTATATCAATGACCTGGGTAGCTCCAACGGAACCTTTGTAAAGCTGACCGGAGAGGTTGAGTTGCCGTCCGGTTCATTTCTTCTTATGGGACAACAGCTGTTCCGTATAGATCTGTAGATGATAAATGTCTTACCTATATTTCTAGAAAATGAAACCTATACAAAAATCAGTATGCTTCGTCTCGTTGGGATGTGTTAAGAATCGCGTCGATACAGAGATAATGGCCGGAATGGTTATAGCTGAAGGTGCAAGAATTGTTGCTGAACCTGAGGATGCAGATATTGTAGTAATAAATACCTGTGCTTTTATCGAAAAAGCCAGAGAAGAATCTGTTGAAACTATATTGGAAATAGCAAATCGAGTCAGCGAAGAAACAATTTTGGTTGCAGCCGGTTGTATGGCTCAGAGATACGTTGATGCATTATCCAAGGAGATGCCTGAGCTAAAATTCTTTGTAGGAACCAAGAATCTCGAAGCAATTAAAGAGATTTTGCGAAATTCTAAAAAGCGAATTCATGTCAGTGAAGCCGGCAGTTACCTACAAACTGCTGATACTCCGCGCTTTTTAGAACCGGGATCTGTTTCGGCATATATAAAGATTTCGGATGGGTGCAATCGAAAGTGTGCATTTTGTTCGATTCCGGCTATTAGAGGTAAAGCGCGAAGTCGCAGTATTGTTGATATAGTTGAAGAAGCGAAACTTCTTGCAAAAAGCGGAATTGTAGAAATTAATTTAGCAGCACAAGATACTGGTGCTTACGGTCGTGACCGCACTGACGGAGCTGATCTGCCGACTTTGCTTAGAGCGTTGAACGATGTTTCAGGTATTCGTTGGATCAGAATGTTATATCTATATCCTGATTCGGTTGATAATGAGCTTCTGTATACAATGTCATCCTTAGAAAAAGTTGTACCCTATTTGGATATTCCTATTCAGCATAAGAGCGCAAAAATGCTTAAAATCATGAAGCGCGGTCACAGTTCAAATGCCATTGATTTATTGATAAAACGAATAGAAACCAAGCTTCCGAATGCGTTCCTTAGAACGACTATTTTGGTCGGACATCCCGGAGAAACCGAAGATGATTTTGAGGAACTTGTTGCTTTTTTAAAGAATACAAAATTTCATCATCTTGGAGTTTTTCGCTACAGCTCAGAGGAAGGAACCTCGGCTTTTAATGCACCGGAGCAGGTTTCCTCCAAAATTTCCTACAACAGATCTCGAAAAATAATGTCTGTTCAAAAACAAATAGTAAGAAAACAAAACAAAGCGCTTTTGGGAAGAGAAATTGAAGTTCTGGTTGAAGGAGTTGCCGATGAAGACGGATATGTGCTGACCGGCAGACATAAGGGTCAGGCAAAAGAAATTGACGGCATTACCTACCTTGTATCCTCTTCCGCAAAACTCGGAGATATAGTTACTGCTAAGGTAATCAAAACAGGTGATTACGATCTTGTTGCAGAAGTTGTCGATAATTGTTGATAAAATAATGTAAGCTTCTTTATTGTTTTACGTCTATTTGGATAATAAATGCGGAGGTTAGTAGAATTATGAAGCTAATGATAAAAACAATATCAGTTCTTTTGACGGTTACCTCAATTTCTTTAGCTTTTTGCAAAAATGTCGATGCCGCTGCCGAAGAAAAGAAAAATAGTGAAATTTCCGGTCAAGAATATGCAGTAACGGCAACGGTTCAAGACGGAAAGATTATTATTTCAGCAAAGGGCAAAGGCGGATACCACTGTAATACCGCATATCCTTGGAAACTCATTACCGAACAAAAAACCTATACCAAACAAGATGCAGAAAAGTATTCTGAAGAATCGGTTGTTTTTAGAATAGACAACAACAAGGAACAAAAAGCATCCTTAAAATTCAGTATTTGCAATAATCTCCAATGTATAATGGAAACAGCAAACCTTAGTTGGTAGTCCCTGTCGGTCAAGAATAGATTATGAAAGCGGAACTAGATATATTTCCTATTTTAAATGAAATTTAAGCAAAGCAGAAAAAGAACAACACTTCTCAAATTCGGCATAATTTTGGCGATATTGCTCGGTTCGGCTTCGGCAGTTTATCTTAGAGAGCTGATAGAAAGTGACGTTACTTCAACCCGAACTTCTTCCGGTTGTTGTTCACAACACGGCGGTGTTTGTGGTTGTCGGTGTTGTGACGGAACAGCTCTTAGCAAAATATGTCAAGAGCGAATGCCTAATTGCTCAACAACTTCGCCGGCAAACCAAGATAAAGTTTCTGAGTTTTCGGGAAAAGTAATCAAGGTTTCAGACGGTGATACACTGGACGTGTTGTATGAAAATCGTGCGATCAGAATAAGATTGGCCGAAATAGACTGTCCTGAAAAGAAACAACCTTTTGGTGAAAAAGCCAGACGATATGCTGCCGAGTTGGCCGCCGGTCGTGAGGTTACGGTTAAAGTAAAAGACCGTGATAGATATGGAAGAATAGTTGCCGAAATAATACTTCCCGATAATCGCTCGTTAAATGCTGAAATGCTTAAAGCCGGCTTTGCTTGGTGGTATAGAGACTATTCTAAAGACAAGAATCTTGAGGAATTAGAACGAAAAGCCGTAGAAGCAAAAATAGGCCTATGGGCGGACCCGGATCCGGTTCCTCCCTGGGTTTTTCGAAGAAAGAAATAAAAGACACCATCGTCTACTTGCTCGGATGCTCCGAAAAAGATAGAACTCCTCCGGCCGAATAAATTTCGGGCGTTATTTCGGAGGTATACATCGTGACGCTTAAAGCATCTTTTTTTAGCGGAATGAAAGACAAGACAATTCCCTGTCGCACTAGGGGATGTAATAATACTTGGGTTTGGGAAGGCACCGAGCAGGTCAGATGGATGATGGAGGGTAAAAAAGAGACTCCTTCTCGAATGTGTAACTCTTGTTTTGCAAAATATAATGACTTAAGCGATCAAGAAGTAAAATGTGCCAATGAATCTTGCGAACATACTTGGACCTGGACCAAGGCTGCCAGATTGGCTGCCCTTCAAAAGGGACATACCGAGCCGCCTAGGGATAGGTTGTGTAATGAATGCAGAGACAAAGCAAAGAGCGTAGAACATCTGGATGTTCCGTGCAGGGTTAAAGGTTGTTCAAATACTTGGGTATGGACGGCAGAGGAGCGCATGGCCGCTGACGGAGGCCAAGGAACTTCGGATGCACCAAGCAGGATGTGTGAATCATGTTATCAAAAATTTAATACATTAAAAGAACAACAAATTCCCTGTCGGATTGAAGCATGCCAAGGAACTTGGACTTGGTCGCGAGGTATGCAATTGGACGCAGCAGCTCGAGGCTTTAAAGATGCTCCCAAACGCCTGTGTATTGATTGTAAACAGGCTATGGACGGACTGGAAGACAAGGAAGTTTCTTGTCGAGTTAAAGGCTGTGAACAAACCTGGACCTTTACCAAGCTTATGCAGGTTGAGGCTATAAGGTTCGGAGACGGCAATCCTCCTGAAAGAATGTGTGATTCGTGTTTTAAGAAACTTAGAAGTTTTGCGGATATGCATTTGCGATGTAGAGTTCAGGGTTGCAAGAACACCTGGACCTGGACAAAAGGCATGCAGTTGGATGCTTCTCTTCGCGGTGAAAATGAACCTCCTCACCGAATGTGTCAGGTATGTAATTCACAAGTTGATAACTTTGAAGACAAAGAAATATCCTGCAAACACGAAGGCTGTAAGAATACTTGGTTGTGGTCTAGGGAAGCGCAACTTTCTGCAAAAATTAGAGGATTCGCTGAACCTCCTAAACGTGAGTGCAAAGCATGTAAAAAGTTCTTAGATACTGCCTCTACTATAAAAATAGCCTGTACATCTTGCAGCAAAGAAATAGTCTGGACGAAAGAACACCAACTAATGGTTAGTCTAGGTGTGTGGAATAAACCCTCTGAATGTCCTCAGTGTCACTCTTCTCATTAAATTGGTCTTTTATTGTTTTCGGTTTTAGTCTTTTTTTACGAAAGCATAGTTTTTCGGATCAATATCTGCATCAGATGTAGCCAACAACACACTGTCAGCAATACGCAAACCCATAATCTTTTCTTTGTTAACTTCGATTGCATCATACTCATCTATTTCAATCTCAGTAAAGGTTAAATAAACCTTTTGGCTGTCCGCACGAACCGTTCCGCTTCCAACAATGATTGGGCCGTCAGATTTATCTGTTACAACTCCGTCTGTTCGGTCTTCATATGCATCAGTCTCAGAATAGTTAAACGTACTGCCGTTAACTTCAACAGAAACCTGTGTTATCTCCATGTAATATTCCGATGTTCCGTCAGAATATTCAACGTTATCTGATTCTGATATCTCTATTGACCAGGTGCCGTCCAAGGAGTTTGCTTTGGCAGTAGGGTTAATAAGAACATCCGCATCCAGATAAAGCATATCACCCACAAAAACACATGAAGTTTTGTAAACAACTTCTGCTTCATATTCTTCGTCGATTTCTTCGAAGGTTAAAACAACATTAGATCCATCTACAACCCAAGTTCCCTCTCCGACCAATTGATCGTCATCGTAAGCAAATTCAGTGGTAAAGGTGCCGTCATCCGAAAAAACATACTGCTCTGTGTATGCGTCATAAAAGTCGTCTCCCGCAAAATCAATGTTCCACGTTCCTATAAGGTTGGTCTCATTGCAAAGAGTTGCCCCCGATAAATTCTCTTCTTTGTTCTCACTGTCATTATTATTTTCCGAATCTGTATCATTATCATTGTCTTTGCTATCGTCAGTGCCGTCATCATCACATCCCGTTAATGTCCAAACAGCAATCAACAAAATCCACATTCCCAAATACCGAATTTTCATTCTATTTTCCTTTCTGTTATCAATAACTGTCCATAATACCATTATTGTACACAATCATAATTGCGAGCGGTAGTCGAAATATGTATTAAATTGGCTTATTTGAAAGACGCCGGCTCTGAAAGTTATAGAAAGCGAAGGTGCCTGACTATGTCGAATAACCTTCCAGTGTATGTCGAAGAAGGTTATCAAGCATCCCGAAAGAGGTTCTCAAGTATGTTGCAAGATGTTCCCGCAATGTTGCATGAGGTTCCCGTTTCTAAAAACCGCCAAGAAGTTAAAAATTAAACCAAACCTGTAATTTACTGGACGATTTTAAGTATCAGAGGCTAATATGGCCCGGCGACTAGTATTTTCTGTTCGGAATACCGGCTATCGGAGGTGTCATCTTGTCAGTAAACAAACGCCGCATCCTGGAAGTATTTACCAAACAAAAACTGATAGAACTAACAGGACAACTGGGGGTTCCCGTGCCGGTCAACAAACCCAAAGCCGATCTGCTCTGGCGGCGGTGACCCGGGGCGACCCTGCCTACCGTGCCGGCTTCAGGCGCAGCAGATTGAGCTCGTTGGAGCTGCCGAGCCGCACCCGCGGCATGAAGGTGCCCGCGCCCTGCGAGACGAAGACCGCGGTCGATCCCTCTTGGTGCAGCCCACGGTTGAACGGGAACACCAGCCCGGCGAAAAGCGTGAAGGGGAAGACCTGGCCCGCGTGCGTGTGGCCCGAGACCATCAGTCCGATGCCCTTGGCCGCGACGTATTGTGCGCCCACCGGGCTGTGGTGGATGAGGACCGACGCCACGTCGCTCTTCAAGGCAAGGCCGGCCAAAACCGACTTGATCGTGCGTTTGTCGTCGGACGGGTGCATGTCGAAGGTGTCCTCGTCCGCATTCATGTAGTCGAGCCCGACGAGCTGGAGCCCGTGGGTCAGGATGACCTCGTTGTGCAGGACTCGGACGCCGTGCGCGGCGATCAGCTCGAACGCGCGCTGCGGGTCGACGTACTTCTCATGGTTGCCTCCCACGAAGAAGGCCGGCGCGACGAGTCGGGACAGCGGCTTCAGGACGCCGGGCTCGAGCGCCGCCTTGGAGTCGACGAGATCGCCGGTAATGAGCACGAGATCCGGCTTCCGGCGGTTGGTCTCCTCGATGATCCTCTCCAGGTACGCGCGCCCTCGGTGATGGCCGAGATGCAAGTCGGAGATCTGCATCACCGTCAGCTCGCGCTCGAGCCCGAGCAGCCGGATCTCGGTCTCCGTGACCGTGAAGGAGTTGGCCCACAGGGCGCCTGAGACGGTCACCGCGAGCGCCACGGCCAGGCACGCGACACCACTCCCCATCAGGGGCAGGCTCCACTTGAGCTGAAACGCATGGAGGCCGAGGAGCGCGAGCAGCAGGAAGAAGTAGAAGATGAAAACATAGCCGCCGAGGACGTTGAGCACTCCAACCAGCGGGCCGGCGAGCTTCGCCGTCCCGAGCACCGCGACCGCGCCGCCGATGACCACGACGGCAACCCCGACTCGCAGCGGCCAGTGCCCTTCGAGCCCGAAGAGCACGCGCAGGCGATAGGCCGCGTACCACATGGACGCGAGGAGCAGGGCCAGGACGGCCAGGGGGATGACGACGGCAAGAATAGTCTTCATCCGGTCACCGCTTCCTGGCGGGCACGGTCTTGGTGCCCTTGTTGCCTGGGAGATTGTCGGGGAGGGGCGATACGGAGGGCGGTTGTTGCTGTGCTTATGTGTGTCGTCACGACGTCGTACCTTCCTTCTCGCGAACGAGCACGGCTCACGTCGGGTCACGGGCCGATGCCGTCTGCTGCTCTCGATGCTGACTCTACATGGCTGACACAGTGGGCGCAAGACGTAAAGTACGACGAGTGACCGTCCGGGCGGCTGCGCGAAGCCGCGGCCTCACTCCCTCCGATATCCTCCTTCCACAGACATCCGTTTCGGTCAAAGTGATATAGCATGGACCGCGTTCTGTTGTATTCCGAATGCGCACCGACAGTCCTGCGAAGACGGTTGAAACAACAAGGCGCCGGCAGGTTGGAGATTCCGAAAGCGCTGATTCTTCGCATCGCGGTGAGAGAAATTGAGTCGTGGATTCTGGCAGATCGAACGGGGCTTGCGTCATTCCTCGGCATTGCTGCTGTGAACTTCTAAAAGAATCCAGATGACCTGCCGGTAGGTCTCTTTTACTTGGTCGTTGCTAAACAAAAGTGCATTGGGGACGAGCCACACAAGCAGCTGTAATGTCGTGGTACAGTTGCAGCTGTTGAGCTTCAGAAACCGCACCGCCGCAGAGATTAATGTCCGTTTCGGAAATCACGACTTCCAGACCCAAGCTGAGGTAGTAGTCCATGTTGTTCTCCACATTCTCAACTGTGGGAATGTTGTTGGGCGGCACGATATGTAGAAACCAAGCAGGTATTGTCGACTATTGTTTGACGATGCATTGCTCGAAATGACAATTTCAAACGAGCCCCAAAGTTGCTTGCAAAAGTATCAAAATCTTTGAAGGTTCGGCAGTGCATCGGAGAAGAGAGACAAGACGGTTCGAGATAGATTTCGACTAATGGTTTTTACAATATATGTATTTTAGATATACTTAACCTCGGTAAAGAACCGAGAAGAACTATATGAATTTAGGGAAACAACTTATTTATGAACTTATTGTCAGTATGGGTGTTGTCTGCGGTTGCTCTCATGTTTTGATAGGCGGCTCAGAATTTAAAGATGAAGGTGAAAGTACTGAAAATGAAGTAGATACAAAAACAGTTTCTGAAACTGAATTTGATTCTGAAACCGACACAACTGATAATGACAATCCTGAAATAATCGAATGTGAAACGGTAGACGATTACGACTCGCTCGGCGGCGTCTGCTATATCGACAGTATTAACGGGAATGATACCAATTCGGGCTTGTCAGCAGATGAACCTTTAAAAACCCAAGCTGCCGTAGCAGGAAAATCCTGTGTTGTTGCCCGTTTTAAAAGAGGTTCTCTATTTAATGAAAAGCTGATGTTTCACAATCGTATTAAGGTTTATACTAATTACGGAGAAGGAGAGCTTCCTCAATTTAGAGTTCCGAGCACCTCGATGAGCGGTCCGGTTTTTCAGTCTGTCGGTTACAGCGGTATTACTCTGGACGGACTATATTTTGCCGGAGCTCGCAGTGACGGAACCATTGAGAACATACTTGGCGGCATATGTGTTTTTTTGGGTGCTGACAGCAAAGTTCTTAATAGTGAAATTACATCATGCGAAATAGGCGCTATGCTTGCAGGTGCAGGTTCATCGTTTAAAGGGAACTATGTTCACGATTTAATAATCGGTGTTCAACCCAACCCTGAAGGAGATCCCAATAATGCAGGAGGTGCGGCAGGTATTTTTGTTACAGCTTCCAATATTGAGGTCGCTTACAATACATTTGTAAACTGCAAAGACAAGACAGAAACCGGCAGCTCCTGTGACGGAGGAGCTGTAGAGATTATATCATCTGCTTGTGATACTGTTTCTGAAGTAAATATTCATCACAACTTTTCTTACAACAACTGCGGTTTTTTAGAAATCGCTACTACCTCAGGAAATTGCAAAGGCACAGTAGAAAACACAAAAATTTACAATAACATAAGTATTGACAGCGCTTGGATGGGGTTTTTTCAGGTTAACAACACCGACTTTGAAAACCTACACTACTATAACAACACCAATGTTCATCATAAGAGTTCAGAAAATGCCGGAACACTATGGATTATTTTTAATGAAACTTCATCCGGAATGACCGGAGGTGAACTTGTCCCGGGTACCGTTTTTCTAACCAATAATTTGTATATTTTTGACGATTTTGTTCCTCTTACTGAGCCAATGGATACCGCTTTTGGGCAAAAGACAAATTTAATTATTTATACTGACAATCAAGATCCCAAAGTTGTGAATGTAAAAGGTACTTCATTTGAAGATTTCTTTTTGACTAAAGACAGTCCGGCTGTTGATGCCGGTTCGACGGTATCCGGTAACACCTTGGATTTTGTTCATAATATTGTGCCTAATCCCGGCGGTATTACAGATATCGGCGCCTTTGAGTTCAATTCAAAACAAGAAATCTGTCTTCCTCCTAAATCTCCTGTGAAGGTAAACACCAAATAATGCATAAAAGACATAAGGTTTATAAAAAAGATACGATTGATTTATGTTTTAGCCGAAACAATAAATTTTTTTGTGAGAAAGTGAAAATATTGTCATTTTGTAACAAAATGAACCTGTTTATGTGTCAAAAGGCACTAAACAGCCTGAAGATTGTGAGTTGTTATGTTTAGATTTTGTTTCTTCTTGTTTTTGAACAGCGTTTTGTTTTTTCTCCCATCTTTTTCATTTGCTCAAAATGCGGCTATCGGCGCTCCTGCTGACAGCCTAAATACAGCAGATCCGTCTGTTGCTGTTGATTCAGAAGGAAAAGAAGATTCAGACTCATTACCCAGTGTAATGCCAATATCTGAATTCACCAGTAATACAAAAGATTCAGAAAGCAATGGGTTAGCTCCAAATGCCGATAAGGAAAACGATCAATCGTTAGATACCGCTCAAAAAGAGGTATCTATCAATTCTGATGAATCTGAAAGTTCTTCATTAAAGCCGACTGAGAAGCCGGAAAAGAAGAAGACAAAGAAAAAAACAAAGAAAAAAGAGAAAGTGATCATAAAGGCGAGAATACATACTTTATGGGAAATGCAACACAGAGATACGCCTGACGATCCATTTACTGATAATGTTAATGAATTTAAAAAAGAAGATATTGAAAACGATTTTAGTATCAAACGTGCGCGATTTAAACTGATATGGAGTCCCGAAAAATGGCTTACGGCTGTTCTTCATTTGGGCGATTTTAATAAACAGGATTTTGGCGCTACTCTTCTGAGAGATGCATATATTCATGTCTCGCCGTCACAATATTTTGAAATACGAGTAGGGCAGTTTAAAAAATCTTTCAGCAGGTTGCAATTGCGCTCCTTCGGCAAACTGGAGCTTATAAGCAGAGGAGAGGGAAATAAGCTTATTGTTGACAGATTGAGATATGGAGACCGTGATTTGGGTGCACAATTGTCCGGACGTCTTATCAATTCTGTCAAGCTTGACTATGAATTGGGAGTGTTTAACGGCAACGGTCCTGATATTACAGAACGCGGTAACTCAAAAGATATTGTGGCGAGAATTTCATTAGAACCGGTCAAATGGCTTGATCTTGGTACAAACGCCTCCTTTAAATTTTTTCACGAAACTGAGAATCAGGACAAATTTGCCTGGGCAACCGGCGGAGACGCAGTTTTTAAGGTGCTTGGATTTAGAGCTCACCTAGAAGGGCTTTTTGGGATTGATCATGATTTTAGAACAAGAAATCCTGTGTTGGTAGATAATGCGCCTTTGGTTTTTAGTGTTATCGGCATTTTTTCCTATAAACATGAGATTGTTGAGGGAAACAAGATGTCAATTTCTTTAGAACCGGTATTTGGAATTGAAATGCTGGAACCCAATACAAAAGTAATGAATGATGAAGTAATGGTATATTCATCAGGATTTAACAGTTATTTTGGTAAATATCTTCGTTTGATGATTCACGGTGAATTTCGTCGACCGTTGATTAACAGTTCAACTCGGTTTCCCAAACAAGAGGTATTGTCAGTTCAACTTTGTTTTGACATCTAACAGTAGCGGCAGAATACAATGAATAATCCAAGCACAGCACGTCTTACCGGCATTCGACGCGAAGTAAAGTATCTGGTTGATTCAAAATTGGGAGAAAAGGTTTTAAATAATCTTTTGGAGAAGGTTCCGGCTAAACATACAAACGGAAGTCCCTCCAGTTTTCGAGTTTCTATTTATCTGGATGATGATGAAAGAACTCTCTCCGCTGCCGAATTGGAAAATCATAAAGTCGTAACCAAGATGAGGATAAGGGAATACTATATCCTCGACGGTGCACTCCCCTTGTTCGGTGAAAAGTGCTTTCTTGAAACAAAAACCAGATCAGGGCAAATGGTTGAAAAAAGCAGATTTGAAGTTGATCGAACGAAAATACTTAAAGTTCTAAATGAAGGACCGAGAGCCTTGAAGGATTCAGAGGATCGCTCTGCACGAGAAGCCTTTGAAGAGATTAGAAACGGAAAACCTTTACATCCAATTTTTGTGGTTCACTATCGACGATATACTCTTCAAGACAAGGAAAATAGAATCCGTCTAACCTTTGATGATATGTTGAGTTATCATATGCCTCCTGCGAATATTTTGTCATCGGAGTATCCTGTTTGTTCGCGAAAAGATTTACCTCCTCCTTTCTTGATAGAACCGAACTGGATTATTGAAGTAAAAAGCATAGGGGCGGTACCTTTATGGATTGATGAAATTCTTAGTCCTGACAAACAAATTCAGTATTCTAAGTTCGGTGCAGGCGTAAGAGAATTGGAACGTAATCACAAACTCTTTAAAAAAGGAGCATAGGCAATAAAATGTTTATAGTATTTGAAGGAATAGACGGTTCGGGGAAAACAACACTTTCCGGTCGTGTTGCAGAAATACTTATTAAAGAAGGACTAACTGTTCACCAAGCCCGTCCTAAAGGTGAGTTAAAATCGCGTCTCGCACAGGATATTCGCACTTTAGCAAGAGACCCCAGAAATCTTACCATGTCTGCGCATACAGAAATGTTCTTGTTTATTGCCAGAGATACTCAAACGATCGACACGGTTATTAGACCTCAGCTAGAAGAAGCTGAAGTGGTAATTGCCGACCGTTATCTATATTCGGCTCAGGTTTTATGTCGCGCTAGAGGTATTGTTCCGAGAAATGAAATAGATACTGCTGTAGAGGTTGCAGCAAGAGGCTTATGGCCCGACTTGGTAATATATTGTGATGTAGATATTGATACTTCCGCGTTGCGCAAAAATATTGATAAAATTGTTAATCCTAGAGAACCGGAAGATTTTGGAAGAAAAGGACTTCGCGGTTTAGGCCTTAGAGATGCAATGCGAGATGTGTATCTCGATATGGCTGCTCAAAACCCGGACAAATGGTTTGTGGTGGATAACGCTCATGCCGGCATTGAAGAAAATGCTTTTAAAATTGCAAACAGAATTCTGACAGTTGCCAATAAGACGACGGTTAAAGCTCCGGCAGTAGAACACAAACATGAAGCACTTTTAGTTTCTGATTCCCTCAATCCTGAAACTTTGCGAGCCGACTTTTATGATTACATAAAGCGTTTAATAAATGCAGGCCGAGTTGCTGAAGCAGCCTATCATCTCAGAAGTATGGACTCCGAAGAAGCCTGGCAACTAAGAGAAAGTATTGTTGACAAAGCGCCGGCCCTTACAGCTTATGGATTGGCTCCACTTTTTTCCAAGAGAGCTCTTGAAATTCGAAGAAAGCTTATCGATATCGTTCCGCTAAATGTTGCCAAGTCTTTAAGTTCGGAATGGGCGGACACCAATGACGAAGCCTGGGCCATACGTAAACAACTTGCAAAGACAGTACCGGATGCTGTTGCGTCTACACTTGGAACACTGGATGATGAAAAGGCATGGGAAATGCGAGATATGTTGGTTGAAGATGCCGGTATATCCATTCTTTCATCTTTAAAAGGATTGGACTGTGACCGCGCATGGAAAATGCGTGACAAATACGGAAAGAAGAAAAATTTACCGGGCCTTCTCAAGGGACTTGGTTTGCTTGACAATGAGCGCGCTTGGGAGCTCAGGGATAAACACAAGAAGAACGGTCTTCCTTGGTTTATTCTAAGTCTTGTGGGTATTGAATCTGACAATGCTTGGAAATTGAGACGCGAATATCTGGAGAATGCAACGAAGCTTACTGTTCGCTCAATGACAGGCTCCACAGACCCAAGAGCTTGGGAAATGCGTCGCGAGGCGGCTCCGTATGCACGAGAGGCGTTGACCACAATAAAGGGTATAGATTCTCCTGAAGCTTGGAAGCTGAGAAGCGATTTTCTCAATCGTTGGGCCGGTGCTGCCTGCAAATCAGTGGGTATGACGCTAGCTCGCACAGATGCCGGTTATGAGTTTTTACTAAATGCAATTACAAAATATCCCTCTGACCCGGATGTACTTCACTATGTGGTAAAGGCTATCGAGCTTCGACAAGGAGACCGAACATGATGGACATGGTAGAAACTGTAACAAAAGGACCTGGATGGGAGGCTTTCCTAATCGCTGAGCACTATTGGGAATACGGCTTTTCACTTTTAGCAGCAACAATATCCGGAATAATACTTGCTTATCATCCCGTATATCGTACAAGGCGCCCCACCATGGAGAGTTTGGAACTGTCCAAGACTCTCATTATTTACACCGTGGTAGGTGCGTTAATTGCAGTTATTTGTAGCGTAAACCCTTCAATGGCTTTTGTTATCTTTGGCATCGGCGGGTTAATGCGTTTTCGAACCAATCTCGAAGAGTCCAAGAGCACAGGGCAGGCGATTATCGGTACTCTAATCGGTTTGAGTTGGGGATTGGAGCTTCAACTGGCTGCAGTTCTGGCAACTGTGTATTTTTGGATAATGATCTATTTCTTGGAGCGTTCTCAAGTTATGGAATTGGAAGTAGGCGGGGTTGCCGTACCTCAAATGTCTGAATCAACAGAAGCATATAGAAAGGCTTTTCAGGATGCGGGCTGTGCAATGCTTTCATGTTCCAAAAATTTTAAAAAGAGCCAGATGACCTTTATTTTTAGACTTCCCAAAAAAATTAATTTGGAAAATGTCATAGCATCTGTAAACAAAATAGAAGAAAAACTGAGAGGAACTCCTGATTGGCCGTAAGCGTCAATTACTTCTCATATTCTGCTGCAACAAGTAGTATCAATCTCATAATAGAAACAGACTAAAATAGAAATCGACCTATAAAGCCGGTTTAGGAATATTCTTACTATTCCAAACCCGCATCAGCATCAGCATCAGCATCAGTGTCCGTGTCTGTGTCCGTGTCCGTGTCAGTATCCGTGTCCGTGTCAGTATCTCCGTCTGAGCCTGCATCTTGGCCGGCATCAAGTTCTTCACTGTCAGTGTCAATATCGCTTTCCGTATCAGTATCCGTGTCAGTATCAGTATCAGTGTCGGTATCAGTATCAGTATCGGTGTCAGTATCGGTATCAGTATCGGTGTCAGTATCGGTGTCAGTATCGGTATCAGTATCCGTGTCAGTGTCGGTATCAGTGTCGGTGTCAGTGTCGGTATCAGTGTCGGTGTCAGTATCCGTGTCAGTATCAGTATCCGTGTCAGTGTCGGTATCAGTATCGGTATCAGTATCGGTGTCAGTGTCGGTATCAGTATCCGTGTCAGTGTCGGTGTCAGTGTCAGTATCAGCATCCGTTGATGATTCTGTATCTAAAATTTCTTCTTTAGGATCCGGAAAATCGACAATAGCGCTGCATCCCAAATTAATGCAAAACATAGTAAAAATGACAAAGAATGAGCTAACTTTTAACATTTAGAACCTCCAAGATCTGATTGGTCTACAAAACAATTTCTTATCTAACATAAAAAAAAATTCGAAACCAAAAATCAACTAGTTATTATTTAAATTATATAAATGTAGTAAATATTGGGTCCTGTCATGTTGATATCTTAAAGATTTGGGTATTAACATTAGATTACCTCAAAGAATTCGATACTATGCAGCATTGTATGTGGAGTTACCAAATCTACTTCGACCGAAGTTGGAAAATATATCTATTTGTTTTATGAGGCGTCAGTCCAAAAGCTCTTTGGCGCGTGAGTAGACGTTATCCGCACTAAAGCCGAAATGCTTTAGACACATATCTCCCGGTGCTGAAACTCCAAAACGGTCAATACTTACTGAAGATCCCTTGTCTCCAAAAATTCGGTGCCATCCGAAGGAAACGCCGGCTTCTACTACAAGTCTTTTGCTTACCGACTTTGGAAGGATTGATTCACGATATTTATCGTCTTGCTCAAAGAAATACTCAACACAAGGCATTGAGACAACTCTTGTTGAAATACCTTCATTGTTGAGACGTTTTCCGGCTTCTACACAGAGATGAAGCTCTGAACCCGTACCTATTAAAATAAGCTCAGGTTCTTTGGTTGAATCCAAAACAATGTAGGCTCCCTTTTCAACATTAGCAGCTGACGTGTTTTCCAAATTTGGTACATTTTGTCTGGTTAAAGCCAAGGCTGTCGGCTGCTTTCTGCTTTTTATCGCACAAAGATAAGCTCCGGCTGTTTCGTTGCCGTCTGCAGGACGAATAACCGCAAGGTCGGGAATTGAGCGTAGTACAGCCAAGTGCTCGATAGGTTGATGAGTAGGACCGTCTTCCCCGACTGCAAGAGAATCGTGTGTAAAAATAAAAATTACTCCCGAATTGGAAATAGCTGCTACACGTAAAGCTCCTCTCATATAGTCCGAAAAAACCATGAAAGTTGAGCAGTAGGGAATTAATCCTGAGCCGTGCAGACTAATTCCTGTACAAATTGCAGCCATAGCATGTTCGCGAATTCCAAATCTGATATTTCGATTTTCATAAGCATCTTTTTGAAAGTCTCCTGTACATGACATAAGCGTCATGCAAGAAGGTGCCAGGTCTGCGGAGCCGCCAATAATACCTTCCAATGTGCCGGCTACAGCATTTAAACATTCACTTGAATATATGCGAGTTGCCTTTGCTTTATCTCCTGCTTTGTAGGTCGGTAAAAGCTTTTCCCAATCTGAAGGTAAGCGAGAATTTACTAATTTTTCAAAAGCATCAGCATCAGACGGATATTTTGTACGATATTTGTTCCATATTTTATTCCATTCGTTTTCAAGACCTTGACCTCTTTCCACAGCTTTTCGCATGTGTTTGAGCGCATTTTCATCTACTTCAAACGGAGCATAAGTATATTTAAGATTTTCGCGAGCAGCTTTAATTTCCTCAGCGCCTAAAGGTGATCCGTGAACTTTTGATGTGTTTTGCAGAGAAGGCGCTCCGAATCCGATTGTGGTTCTAACGCGAATTAAAGACGGCTTATTTGTAACCTTCTGCGCTTTTTCAATAGCGGTTGATATGGCCGATAAATCGGTATCTCCGTTTTCGACAGCTTGTACATGCCATCCGTAAGCTTCAAATCTTTTGTCAACATCTTCAGAAAAAGCAAGGTCAGTGGAACCGTCGATAGTAATACGATTGTCATCATAAAAGACAATCAGCTTTCCCAATCCTAGGTGACCGGCTAAAGAGCAGGCTTCACCGGAAATACCCTCCATTTGACAACCGTCTCCCATTAGAACATAGGTGTAATGATCTACCAGTTTACAGTCCTGCTTGTTAAATCTAGCTGCCAAATGTGCTTCGGCAATTGCCAATCCCACAGCGTTAGAAACACCTTGGCCTAAAGGTCCGGTGGTAACTTCTACACCTTCGGTAACATGATTTTCGGGATGTCCCGGTGTTTTAGAACCCAATTGTCTAAAATTCTTAATTTCATCAATGTTTACACTGTCATAACCTGTAAGATACAATAGCGCATAATGCAACATACTGCCGTGACCGGCAGAAAGAACAAATCTGTCACGGTTAAACCATTTTGGATCTTTAGGATTATATTTTAGAAACCGATTAAAAAGTACATATCCAATAGGGGCAGCACCCATCGGAAGACCGGGATGTCCGGAATTGGCTTTTTGAACTGCATCTGCGGCTAAAAACCGAATTGTGTTTACACACATGACATCTAACGAGCTGATATCATTATCTTTACAAGATCCATGAGGTGTTTTTGTAGATTCCATCTTACTTTTCACTTCTTTCATATAGTTTTCGCCGACATACTAGTTCGACTGACTATTTGTCTCAAGCATATTGCCATAATATTCGCAATACTTTCGACATTCTTATCTCAACTTTTCTGTTGTATTATCAAGTCAAAAAAATATTCTATTTATGAAAAAAGTTTGCGCATTTCAACTATTACAAGCACAATAAACGATGAAATGATTGTTGTTTCCAAGCATATGTTGTCTATAACTATATAGGCCGAGAAAACTTCGGGAGAAACAATTGCAAATTGATTTCGAAAGAAAAGAAATCCAACTGAAGATAGTTTACTACGGTCCCGGACTTAGCGGCAAAACCACAAATCTTATCTACATTCATAAGATTTGTTCTCCTTCTAACAGGGGAAGACTTATGACTTTGGAAACCAAGGACGATAGAACCTTGTTCTTTGATTTATTGCCCATAAGATTTGAAAGTGCATCAGGACTGTCTATTGCTATTAAGTTATTTACTGTTCCCGGACAGGTAATTCACAATGCAACTCGTAAACTTGTTCTTAAAGGTGCAGATGCGGTTGCCTTTATTGCAGATTCTCAAATATCTGAGATTAAGAACAATCAGGAGTCTTTTCTTAACCTAAAACAGAACCTAAAAGACAGCAATCTCAACTTAAAAGATATGCCTTTTGTCATTCAGTTTAACAAAAGAGATTTGCCTCATATACGACCTGATTCTGAAATAGATGCAATGGCTCTAAAAGGACGTGAACCGGTTTACAAAGCAATTGCTCTCAAAGGTGACGGAGTCATAGAGACGTTGTTAGGTCTTATTGAAATTACTTGGCAACGTTTAGATGAAGAACATAATCTAACCGGAAAATTTGGTTTAGAGGGAATAAGACTGCTTCGAAGCCTTAAATCACAGCTTCAAACAACAGAGGCTTCTTCATGACAACCCGCAAATTAGAAGCCGCTTTCAATCCCAAACTAGGCGAGTTGGTTGACAGCGGAAGTTTTTTTGAGGTTCTCAACAACTATCACAAATTATTTGATTTGTCTGTCAGAGTTTTTGACGAAGATGGAAATCTCATCAGCGAAGCGGCGGCCGGACACAATGTCTGTAAGATTTTCGGCCAAACTGAAAATGCAAAAAAACGATGTATTGCAACTCGCATGAAGGTGAAAAAGTCATTGCCGGAAGACAAACGACTTCTATCTATCGATTGTCTATGCGGGTTAAGATATACTTCGGCACCAATATCCTTCAACAATAAAATTCTAGGCAAACTGGTTGTAGGTCCTTATCGTCCGACAGAACAAGATCGACTTGATTGTAAGATATCCATTATTCCTCCTGAAGAGCAAATAGATCTAAAGGAGACAGAGGATGTTTTAGCATTGGTACGCCAAACACCGGTTGCACTTATACGTAAAATTGCCAATGCTATGTTGTCCGTATTCGATGCCATTTTGTTTTCAGCGCACAAAGCATTGCTTGCCAGCGAAATGCATATTGCCTCAGTGAAAATGTCTTTTTCGGAACTGGCCGAAAAAAATAAACAACTTGAGGAAATGCATGATCGTATGAAGGAGTTTGACAGGATTAAGTCCAGTTTCTTATCTACTGTCAGTCATGAATTGAGAACACCCCTTACCTCGATTATCGGCTATAGCGATATGCTTTCAGCAGGAATAGCAGGTGAGTTGGGTGAAGAACAGCTTCGTTTTATTGAGACTATTAAAACAAAAGGAGAAGAGCTGTTGCGATTGATAAGCTCAATTCTGGATTTCTCGCAAATAGAAACAGGACATTTAACTTTAGATGTTGAAGAGATTAATCCAAAAAAACTCTTGGAAAATGTAGTTGAAAAACACAAAGAAATTGCAGAACGCAGAGGAGTTAAATTATCTCTTTATACAGCTGATGATCTCCCAAAGATCACTATTGATGCATTAAAAATTCAATCTGCAGTAGGGCATTTGGTAGATAATGCAATTAAGTTTTCTCCTCCCGGTGCTGTAGTTAGAATATCAGCTGAAATAATAATTTCAGAAGACAATGAAACTGATGACGATGAATTTGGATTTGTACTGATGGCATCTCCGCATTTGTTTGCCATTTCAGTTCAGGATTTTGGAGACGGAATAGCAAGTGAAAATCATGAAGCTATATTTGAGCCCTTTACCCAGCTTGATGCCTCCACAACGCGTGAGCATGGCGGTGCCGGACTCGGTTTAGCTATTGTCAAACAGTTTGTTTCTGCACATAACGGCACAATAGAAGTTTGCAGTACTCCTCACGAGGGAAGTCGTTTTGTAATTCGCCTTCCTGTATCCGTCTCTTAGTTTTTCTCATATCGTTTTTATTTGTTCGGTAAACTATTCTTGAATTAAAGGAAGTGAAAAAAGCATATATAAATTGTCGCGATCAACAACGGGATGCTGCATATCTGCCGAAAGTTTGGGAACTTGTTTTATCCTGACTTCGACTGTTTGAGATGCAAATATGAGTGATTACGGGAGTTTAAA
>CAYWLQ010000003.1:0-13096 GCA_964458775.1 uncultured Myxococcales bacterium
GTCGAGGATCATCCATGTGAACAACCAAATGATAATGATTGCCCATGATGCAAAAGCCCAAAATCTCGCAGCAGTAAACCCGAGCAAACAATCGGATAAAATCGACAATCTTGCGACGACACCTTTTGTCATCAAGAGGATAGTCACCGATAACTCCGGTGACTCGTCCGCACAAGTGATAGAAAGCACCTGAGTCTTCTGCTTTTATTCTAGCTAACCGAGCCATGTTGGCCTCCTTGAAAGTCGACATCAGGGAGGATAGTTTGTTTTTATTTGTTTTGCAATATAAAAGACAGTGTCCCTATAAGAAGCGCGACGGCAACAGAGAACTTGCGTCCAAGGAGCTAGGAATTATCCCAAGCCCATTGTATAGAAAGCTAAAGACCTTAAATCTGAAATTGGCGTTGAAAGACGGACGGTCAAGACAGTCATAGGGTCGGCAATGTGAAAAATTCACGACCGTTACTCTATATGGGGTACAGGTATAAGACTCGACCTTTTTGTGCCTGTTTCGACAAAATTGTCGAACTTGAAAAGCCGTTAATGTTTGAGTTGACGGCTAACATTCTAAAACTGCAAAAAACATTTTTTTGTTACATATGGTATCGATCTTGCCTGAAACAAACCAAACGGTTCTGTCGAAAGGGGAAGGGTTTATCTCTTTTCTCTGACAAAGGCTAAGCAGGCTTAATTTGGGACATGCACTTTAGGCCTAAATCATTAAGGAGAGTCTGTAATGAAAACAAGAATTTTTTCTATCCTATCGTATGCTCCGCTTGTCGGAGGGTTTCTTACCTGTTGTCAGGGTTCTTCGAATACAAATGGAACGACGGATAACAGTGCAGAGAACGAATCTTTGCAAGATAGTTCTGTGGACAATGCTGACAGTGCCGGGCGGTATTCTGAACATGGAAGCGATATAGACAACGGAGGATGGGACAACAGACAAGATGATTCGGATACCCAGAACACTGTTATAGTTACTGATCAAACAGTTGAGATTGTCGGACCGGACGGAACGATTGTTACACCGGACGGAGACGTACCCGATACAAATCAATGCCCGGACGGGTCGGTTCCGTGCGGACTTCCAAATCAACCCCCATGTGAACCGGGTTACTATTGTATAAGCGGATGTTGTAAATCCACGAGTATAATAGTTTAGCTCGAGTAGAGACTTAGTGCGATTAACCCCCGCACGATTAACCCCGCAGGATTAACTCCGTACGATTAACCGCCCAAGTAAATCTTTTGGACACCGTACGATTAACCGCCCAAGTGGATCTTTTGGACATCATTAACTATTTAGTGGCTTAGGCGGGTGACTGTGAACTGGACGGTAGATGGTTTACAACTTTAGATTGTTTCAAATTGTGACTATAAAACTGTATATAGTTAAGCCTGTCGATTGACAAATGGGTAATGTATTCCTATATATATTTAGGCGTTGTACTAAGAGGTGTGATGATAAGAGAATACGAAGCAATTGAGGGGAAGGCAGAAGAGAACACTTGTTGCGGTGTATTTTCTATTCATCTGAAATGTGACGAGGCATTGTAATGTACAAACGCTTTCTTTCATTATTGATTGTAGTAACGCTAGTTTGGATATCGCCGGGTCTTATTGTTGTCACCTTATCTTTATTGGATACAGATCAATCGTTGTCACACAATCATGCGGACGGTGCTCCATGTCATGATGCGGACGAAGAGGGGCCTTGTGAGAGCGGATGCCCCTGTCTTTGCTGTCCGGGGCATACCGTTTTGTTGTTTCGTCCGTCGGATATTTCAATTGAGTCTTCAATGTTGACTTCGCTACATAACTTCGGTTCTTTGGAATCAAAACACCCTGTCGGAATAACCTCTCGCATTTTCCGGCCTCCTCAGGTCTGACTATTTCGAAAATGTAAAGCAAGATGAACTGTACCGCGACGGTCTTCTCAAACCCTTTGTATGAAAGAGGTTTGATGACCTGCGATCTGAGCTGAGTCAATTATCTTTTCGGCTCAGGAAAAAGGAAGAAGGAAAATGAAAAGCAGATACCTTTCGTTCGCTTGGATTATCGGCACGCCTATGATTTGTTTGATTATCGGAATAATGCCTAGGATATGTTGTGCTCAGATGCAATACCAAGCGAGTAACGAAGTTCAAAATTCATATAATGAGGTTAGTATAACCTGGGCCGATATTGAAAAAGCTGTTGACGGTCACCCTTCTGTTGCAATGGGACGCAAACAGGTCTTAGCGGCAAATGCTGAAGTTGATGCCGCCGCCGGAGCGGTTTCCAATCCCAGCCTTGAAGGAACTGTTGCTTACGGACAAGGACGCGATTCGTCGGTATCGCGGGTTGAGTGGGGACTTGCGCTTTCAATTCCTCTTGACTGGACTGCCCATCGCAAAGCCAAGATAAAGGCAGCTGAAGCTTCAGCAGGTGTAACAGAGGCAGAGTCGGAAGCTTTAAGGCGGGATATTATATTGCAGCTTCGCCTTTTGTTTTGGGACCTTGTACATGAACAAGAGCATGTTGCAGTTTTAGTCGATTTAAATCGTGAAACCAATAGCTTTTTAGAAACGGTAAAACGCCGCGTTGAACAAGGCGAAGCCCGACCGATTGAAGTGACTCGGGTTATGATAGAGGTCGACAAACTTGCCGTTGAACTCGAAACGACTGGTATGTTTTTGAAATCAAAACAAGCTCAACTTGCTTTATGGCTCGGCATAGGCGATAAAAAAATCATAGCGATAGGTGATTTGACTATGCTGCCTCAACCGGTGTCAGCGGAAGTATCCACAATCGGCTTTCTTCAAAGTCATCCGTACCTTCGTGCGGCAGAGGCAAATCTTAAAGCAATTGCAGCAGTCGTAGTATTGGAGCGTCGCGCCCGTATTCCTACTTTTTCTTTGCAAGCATTTACTGATCATGAACTTGACCGGATCGCTACCGGTCTGGGTCTTAGCATGGAATTTCCTCTCTGGAATTGGAACACTAAAAATATACGCAAAGCCGAAGAGCTTCTTGCTGCGCAAAATTTTCGACTTGATGCCGAACGCATTGCATTGGAAGTCTTATTAATCGAAGCACAAGCCGAATGCCGATCGGGTGTCATATCGGCTTCTTATTATCTCAATAATATTCAGCCCAATGCTATGTCCGTTGCGCGGACAATTGAGAGGAGTTACGAACTCGGAGAGAGTGACTTGCTCGATGTTCTCGATTCCCGCAGAATGTTGCTCGAAACAAAGACTCGTACCTTGGAGGCATTGGCTCGTGCGCAAGCCGATTGCAGTCGCCTGAACATTCTTGTCGGAGAAAAATTACAATGAAGAAAAACATAATTAACAAAATAGCTGTTGTTGTATGGGTTACAGTTATGTCGGTTGGATGCAAAAATCTATTTTCGGACGCACATACTGAGGCTCACGGAGCCCATAAAGAACACAATCACGAAGGTCATCACGATGATCATGATCATGACAAGAGCGAGATGTCTGATTTGGATCGACCTGTTGAAGATCTTTTTGCTGCTGCTTGTGAGCACAACATTAAAACCCATAAGTGTGACGAGTGTCGCTACGAGGTAGGAACGGTAAAGATTGATGCAAGTCTTTTTGACGGCGGTTTGTTAAAGAAGACCAAAGCCGAAAACAAAACCGCAACCCAATCGCTAAAGCTTACCGGAGAAATTGGTTTTGATGAACGACGTATAGCTCACGTGAGCACACAGGTTGAAGGTATCATTAGGTCGGTTTATGTAACTTTAGGTGATAGGGTAAAACGAGGTCAGGCATTGATGGAGATTGATTCTGTGGCAATCGGGGAAGCGCAGGCTGACTATATCGAGTCGCTAGGAATGCTTGCCCTTGCCGAACAGAACAGTGCTAGGGTCGATGCTTTGCGAAGAGAAGGCATTGCTTCGGAGAAAGAGCTGCTTGCGGCTAATCGCGAACTCGAAGCGGCTCAGATTCGTAAGAATGCAGCAATGGGTAAGTTGAAAAGGCTCGGAATGTCTTCTGCATCCGTGCAAAAAGTTTCCCAAAAATCTGCTGCCGGACGATTAGTTCTAAGAGCTCCTGTCGACGGCGTCGTGTTGGACATGCATGCTGTTGCGGGTGAGATCGCACGTGCTGATACTTTGCTTGCAACTGTGGGTGACAACACTCATGTTTGGGTGTGGGCTGATTTATACGAGCAGGACATTGCGTTTATTACTCAAAAGCAGGCAAAGCAGCAGCTTAAGGCTTCTGTAGAGGTAAACGCTTTTCCGGGAGAGTCTTTTGCCGGTACTGTAGACTTCATTAGTCCAAAGATGAGTGAATCGTCGCGTACTTTAAAGGTACGTATTAGTGTGCCCAACCTTAACGGTCGACTTCCGGCGGGAATGTTCGCACGAGTAGAGGTTTTCATTCCGGATAATCGATCGGTGCTTTCTGTTAACAGTGAGTCAGTTCTATCGGATGAAGAACGCCACTTTGTTTTTGTTCATTACAAAGATGAATACTGGATTAGAAGACCCGTAATGCCCGGGCGTACCTCTTCAAAAACAACCGAAATTCTAAGCGGGTTAACCGGAAACGAAACCATTGTAGCGAACGGGGCATTTCTTCTTAAGTCCGATGTTTTGCGCTCAAAAATGGGTGCCGGTTGTGCGGATTAGAGGGGAAAACAGCCATGTCAAAATTACATGATTTCATTTTAAGACGACGGATGACTGTAGCCCTCGGTGTTTTGTTACTTGCAATTGTCGGCGGGCTTTCTTTGAGTCGCCTATCTGTTGATGCCTTTCCTGACGTTACGGATCAACAGGTAATGATTCTAACCGAAGCTGAGGGATTGGGCCCCATAGATGTGGAGCAGCAAATTACCTTTCCTATAGAATGGGTAATGGGCGGATTGCCTAAAGTTAAAAATGTTAGATCCCTTTCGAAAACCGGTCTTTCTCAAGTGGTTGTTGTGTTTGAAGACGATGTCGACACTTACTTTGCCCGTCAGCTTGTGTTTGAACGATTGCAGACAGCAAAAAAAGAGCTTCCTATTGGTATTGAACCGCAAATGGGACCCATAAGCACAGGACTAGGAGAAGTCTTTCAATACACCGTTAAAAGCGACCGACACAGCTTGACGGAACTTCGCACAATACAAGACTGGATGATTGCTCCTAGGTTGCGTACGGTACCGGGAGTTAATGAGGTTAACAGCTTCGGCGGTTTGGTAAAGCAAATCCATG
The DNA here is from genome assembly GCA_964458775.1 of uncultured Myxococcales bacterium. GTDB lineage: Bacteria > Myxococcota_A > Polyangia > JAAYKL01 > JAAYKL01 > CAYWLQ01. The sequence continues at coordinate 5,225 of CAYWLQ010000003.1, forward strand.
TTCTTGTAGACCCCGACAAACTACTCAAATATAACCTTTCAGTTAAAGAAATTGTTACTGCTCTGTCAGAAAATAATGCCAACGCCGGCGGTAGTTTCATCGTCAAGGATTGGGAGCAGGAAAATCTTCGCAGTGTGGGGCTTTTCGGTTCGGTTCAAGATATAAAAGATGTTGTATTGCGAGCGGATGACGGCACGCCTGTTTATCTAACCGATGTGGCCGAGGTAAAAGAAGGCGCGATGACCAGAATGGGTGCTGTGAGCTTAGACGGCAAAGGAGAGGCTGTTGCCGGCATGGTTATTATGCTCAAGGGCGAAAACTCTAAAGACGTTGTTGAGCGGGTCAAGGCTGCTATTAGAGTTATCGAGAAATCACTGCCGGAGGGAGCATCCGTTAATGCTTTTTATGATCGTACGGATTTGGTCAGCGCTGTTATAAAAACAATTACCGGTGCTTTGCTGCAAGGGGTAATCTTTGTCGTTTTGGTTTTATTGCTGCTGATCGGAAACCTTCGTGCGGCATTGGCAGCGGCAACAAGTTTACCCATTACTGCTTTGATAGCCGTTATTTTTATGGATATTGGGCAAGTTACCGCCAATCTGATGAGCCTTGGAGGTCTGGCTATAGCTGTCGGCATGGTGGTTGACGGCTCCATAGTGGTAGCAGAGAATATTGTGCGTCATCTGAGAGAAAGACCGTCAGAAGACCGACTGGAGGTAATTATCGGGGCGACCAGGGAAGTATCCAGGCCTATCGTTTTTTCCATATTAATTATTGTTCTTGTTTTTGTGCCTCTCTTTACCCTCCAGGGAATGGAAGGGCGCATGTTTAAGCCGCTGGCCTTGACGATGGTGTTCGCGATGTCGGGATCATTGGTTGCGGCTGTAATTGTGATGCCGGTTTTGCTCTCATTTCTTTTAAGCAAGGGAATAGGAATAAAAGATAGATATTCTTTTTTATGGATTAAGCGAGGGTATTTACGGATTCTTGGAATTGTGCTGAAATATCGCAATATCACTATTGGTATTGCTGTTACGGCATTCGCAGCAACTCTCGCTTTGACGCCGTTAATCGGTACTGAGTTTCTGCCTCAACTGGAAGAGGGGGCAGTGGCTGTTAATGTTGTTAGATTGCCGAATGCTTCACTGGAAGGCTCTGTTAGAACCGGGACCTTTATGGAGCAACAGCTTATGACCTTTCCTGAAGTTAAGACAGTGGTAACAAAGACCGGCCGTGCCGAGATATCTGAAGATCCTATGGGGCCTGAACAGAACGATCTTTTAATTATGCTTCATCCCGAGTCAACCTGGACTTCAGGGCGCACTAAAGCCGAGCTTGTAGAAGCAATGCAAAAGCGTTTGTCGAAAATTCCGGGGCTTCGGCTGTCCTTTAGCCAACCGATTGCTTTGCGAGTTAACGAACTAATATCAGGTGTGAAGACCGATTTAGCGGTAAAGGTGTTCGGAGATGATCTGGAGGTATTAAAGAAAAATGCTGATAATATCGCAGCCGTGTTGGGAGAAATAAGAGGGGCCGAAGATGTTAGAGTAGAGCAGATTACCGGATTTTCTCAGCTTGACATCATACCAAATCGTCGAGCCATGGCGCGTTACAAATTGAATATGTACGACATCAACGAAATTATCGAAACAGCTGTAGGAGGAAAGGGTGCGACAGTTATGATCGACGGACAAATGCGCTTTGGAGTTCAGGTGCGTTTTCCGGAAAACCGAAGAAGCGATATTGAGTCGATTGGAGCGATATTGCTGCCGACTTCTTCGGGAGCAAAAGTGCCTTTTTCCAGTGTGGCAGAGATAAATCGAGTAGAAGGGCCCGCGCAGATCAGCAGAGAAAACAACATGAGAAGAGTTGTGGTTGAGGCGAACGTAAGAGGAAGGGACCTCGGCGGTTTTGTAGACGAAGCACAGGATCGTCTTGCAGAGATTACAAAAGCTTTGCCAGCCGGTTATTGGATAGACTATGGAGGAACCTTCCAGAATCAACAAAGTGCTATGCAAAGGCTCAGCATAGTTGTGCCGATATCTGTGTTACTAATTTTCCTGATGTTGACCTCGGCATTGGGTTCGGTAAAAACTGCTGCTCTGGTATTAGTCAATCTTCCCTTTGCATTGGTAGGAGGGATATTGTCGATGCTGCTTATGGATATTACGCTAAACGTCCCTTCCATAGTGGGGTTCATAGCTTTGTTCGGTGTAGCAGTGCAAAACGGAACAGTGCTCGTAACTTTTATTAATCAGCTCATCCAAGAAGGTCGTCTGCTGCAAGATGCAATAATAGAAGCCTGTGGGCTGCGATTTAGAGCGCTATTGATGACAGCGGCAACGACAATTCTAGGTTTATTGCCGATGATGTACGCTCAAGGCCCGGGAGCCGAAGTTCAACGTCCTCTTGCAGCGGTGGTAATAGGAGGCTTGATTACCTCAACAATACTAACCTTGTTCGTCTTACCGGCTCTTGTGGGTAAGGTTTTAAAAAAAAACTGAAGGAACGGTCTTTGTTTGGGACTTTTTTTGAATGCTATGACAACAACATTTTCAAGAAGTATCTATTCATCTCTATCATCCACATGGTTTCACTTGGATACTGGGCTGACATTGAACCGTCTCCTCCAACCATCCATGCTATTTTAGTGAGTTTATAATTTTGACGATTATCTTTTTCAAAAACTGCTGTTGCTAAATTATCTTCTTTTGCAAGAATCACCGCAAAGACATGATTATCACTAATTTTAGAAAAATAGACAACCTCTATAGTTTCAAGTTCTGCTGCCGTCCGCGTATACCCCGCATACTGCCGCAGCAAGGATCCTGGAATTCTCTGTACTGGGAAAAAAAAGATAAAAGCGGCAGCAACCGCAATGAATAACCGTTGTCGATTGAATTTAATGCATCCTAACGTAAGGATGATAAAGAAGACAATAATAGCAGCATAGATTGGGATTTCGTACCCGGAGGTTTCGGGATAGAAAAGAACGCGGTTGCAAGTGTACACTGCATCCAAAGCAATCGAAGAAAGTATCATAAGACGACCGAAAATTTTTTGTTCTAAATTTTTAAGCAATTGGATCTCGATAAAAAAATAGACAGCAGCGGCACTGAGATACGTTATCCAATCAACAGCATCTCCAAATTGTAGAAGAACAACGACACCGGCTAAAATGATGATGCCGCTAATAGAAATACTGAGCCATTTTAGCAATCCGATTACTCCTCTATGTCAAAAATGTCCACTTTCTGTTAAAAAATTCGCAAAAGAAGTACGTCTAGACCTAGTGCTGCTGTGCAGAGAAAACCGAAGACTAGATTGAGTTTTCCTGTTGCTCCGTCTAGGGATAGAAATTGACTCGGGTCAGTGCTTGTTTTTCTTGCCAGTGCTGTTCGCATTAGAGAAATTGCCAGGGGAAGTGAAAAGAATGTAATTATGAAGGTAACCGGCATTTTGTGAAGAGTGTCGGTTGTGACGCTCCATATAATCATAAGAAGTATTAGCGCAAAAGGAGTGAACAATAAAAAGGCGAAGTAGGCTGCGGAGTTTTTGTCTCCCAGTATAGAAGCCACTGTGCGGGCTTTGCAGGCAGTGTCTGCTTCGATATCTCGCCAGTTGTTTGCGTGGAGAATTCCTATGACTAAAAGCGACATAGGCACGGCCCACAATGCGGGAATCCAAGACGGCTCTCCTGTTTGTACAGTCCATGCTCCTAAAGCACCGAGAATGCCGAAGTCTAGAAATACCGCTACATCTCCTATTGCGTGATACTTAAGACCGAATCGTCCTGCCGTATAGAGCAACCCTATGGCTGTTCCGACAAGCCCTATCCATAGAATTGATATGCCCACAACAGCCGCCAGTCCCAGTCCGATAGCTCCTCCTACAATGAAGAGAGCAGCAGCCGCTCTGCCGGCAACAGCAGGGGTTATCCACCCTCGAACTACCGCTCCGCTTACAGGGTTTACGCGTTTATCGATCCCCCTTTTGTAATCGACTGCGTCGTTCATTAAATTTGCGCCGACGTGAAGAAGCATCATGCCTATTAGAGCTGCCAGAAATCTTCCATGGTGAAACTCAGCGCCTCCTATTGTTATAGCTGCAACAGTGCCGAACAAAACAGGCATTGCCGAGGCAGAGAGAGAGTAGGGACGGGAAGCGATCCACCATAGTTCGATGGTGTTCGGTTTTTTTATAATATCGTCATTTCTAGACACAGCATCATTCCTTCTAAATAAGTTTAGTTTTCTTCATGTTCATGACGCAAATTGGAATCATATTCAAGGGTGAAATATGACAATTGGCGGTTTAGGTTTCCGTCCCTTACACAGAGTGCGAAGTTAAGACTATCCTTGGGAAGCTTTGAAATATGACCTGCCCAGGTATATCCGACCCATGCGTAGTTGCGGTTGTACAAACCGGCAAAAGATGTGCTTGTCCAGAACGCAATGTTTCCCGGGAATTTTATAAATACATCTGTATTCATAGCAGGAGCAGATTGTCTGGGGTCGGTAATGGATGTGAGCTCGTTTCGGTTTGGAAGTCTCCAATCTGATTTGCTTCCCCAATTGAGTGTTTCGCAGTAACGTAAAGCCTCCGCCCAGCTCATTGTTTCCTGATTCCCATTGTTGCATTCTTCGCCTGTAGAGCCCCCGGGGCAGCCCTGCCATGACAATCCGGTATAGTTGTCGGTAACAATGGGCATGTCATTTTCGTCGATATTTCTCGAAAACCTAGGCCCTGAATTGACGACGAACGGGATATTTACGTTTCTCACACACCTTACATAGTAGGGAAAGCTTTTATCAAGAGTAAAGATGCTGTTGCCTTGCTCGAATTCAATACCCCATGCCAGTTCGTTGTTGTCTACGCTGGTGGTCGATGTACAATAGTAGGAGTCTTGAGCGGTACCGGGAAAGAAGGCTTCATCGATAGCCGGATATGCCTTACCTGAATCCACGATGGAATCCAAATCGAATCGATCCGGCAGGCGCCATCCCGACCTTGCTCCCCAAGTCAGGGAGTTGCAGTAGTCAAGGGCGCTCTCCCAATTCATTCGCGAGAATTCTCCTGTTGTGCAGTCAACACCGGACAAACCGGCAGTGCAACCTTGCCACTCAAGATTGGTAACCTTGTCGACAATTATGGGTTGGGAGTTTGGCGAAGCAGTGTCTTTTTCAAAACGATCCGTACCAAAATTGAAAGATAAATCCCATCCGTACTGAGCGTCTTGTCCGTAGTAAATTGAGTTAGAATCATCAGGGCAAAGGATTTCGTCATTATTGTCATAGCATTGTGTTTGGCAAGTGTCAGGCAATATAAAGCCGGGCCCCGGCAGATTGCATGATGAATCGCCGCACCCTGGAGAAATGCAGATCTCATCAATGCATACATCATAGCTTCTATCTGCCGGTTCGGTTACGATAGTACATGGCGTAAAATTGCTCTTGCCGATACATTGAGTTTCCAAATCAGTTTCTGAGTCTGTGAAAGAGTCTGTCTCTTGATCTATATCAGTGTCGGTATCGGTGTCAGTATCGGTGTCAGTATCGGTGTCGGTGTCAGTATCAGTGTCAGCATCAGTGTCTGTATCGGTGTCGGTATCGGTATCGGTATCAGTATCGGTGTCAGTATCAGTATCAGTATCGGTGTCAGTATCAGTATCGGTGTCAGTATCAGTATCGGTATCGGTATCGGTGTCAGTATCGGTATCAGTATCGGTATCGGTATCGGTGTCAGTATCGGTGTCAGTATCGGTATCAGTATCAGAGCCTGTGTCTGTTACTGTGTCAGTGTCAAAATGGACGTTTGAATCGGTTTCATTACTTCTTATATAAACGCATATACCGTTATAACATGTATAATCTGCTTTGCAGTCAGAGGTCTTCTTGCACTCAAGCGCACCTTCAATGCCGTTACAACCTGTAAATACAATGAGTATATTTGCAACAAGCAGAAAATTAAAATATTTGTAATATACTAACATTCCAGTGTTCCGTTCATATTACAAGAATCGATGAAAAAGGGATAGCCCCGCACCCATAGCTGCGCTCCAGTGGTTTTTTGTATCCATGCCTATTCCCGGCGAAGAAATTGGGCCGCCGTTTAGCTGAAGCTGTCCCATAAAAGACCCGTTTCTTGGAAAAAGAAGTCCTATCTCAACATGCGGATAAAGTTGAATTCCGTTGCGCTTCTCACCGGTTTCATATTGTTGAAATAGGCTGAATAATCCTAAGCCGACAGTTCCTGTCAATCTCACAGCGCTAAAGTCAAGACCGGCCCCTCCTGTCGCTGTACCGCCGACCCTCCATACTTTGAACTGCCAGGCCGGGAATTTTTCGGTGTCATATCCTGCAATAACTTCGACTTTGACAGTTATATGTTTATAGTCAATACGAAGCGGTATCGCAAAACCGTGACGTGTTTGGAGCAAATCAGGATGTGTGATTTCTAAACTATAACCGACGCCGGCAAGTAATGACACTCCGGGTCGAACGGTCTTGGCTGTGATTGTCTGACCGCGATGCTTGTTTTCTATGACTGCTGTATCTGACACCCGCGACCCGACACTGACATTGGGTTTAGGGTTGTTGATTGTGCTTAATCTCAAAGTGTCTCCGTCTTGCAGCGTTATGCGTTTTAAAGAATGCACTTTTGAACCAAAACCACCGTCTGAAATTACATAGATTGTTCCGGGATAAATAGGCAGAGATTCAGTTTTGCCCGGTCCTTTATGTACAATCTCTGTGTGATGCCCCTGATCGTAGGCCAATGTAATTTGTCCTAAGAGATTGTCATCCAACGACAGTGTTGCGGAACGTTCTTGAGGAAAACTTAAATATATAGGAGAGCCGCTTTTTAGTTTTGAAATATAACGCTCAGGAAATTGAGGACGTTTTTTTTTAGTCGTATAGCGAACGGTGTTTTCGCGTGCGTATTCCCATATACGATCAATTGAGACACCTGTTTTGTTATTGTCGGCTTTTTCCATAGCTTCAATGAAGAAATGAGTAAACACGCCGCCCAATCGAGTATCTTCGAAGCTTTCCCCTGATGCATCGCTGGATACAAACCAAATGCGTCCTTCAGCAGTAAGAACATCTTTGGATAACTTACGTATAACATCAAATCCCTCAGAGGGCTCAATGCTCTTTGCTCGAAGAGCGGTATCTCCTAAACTCCCGGAAAAACATGAGTCAAAAACAGCAGCGGAAAAGGTAGCGTTAAATGCTGTGAAAATATTTCCTGCTTCTTCTGCTGACAGAGCACCGCCGTTAAGAAGTAAACTGCCGTTTAGTCCGTGTCCTGAAAAATAAAAGAAGAAAAAGGTACTTACATCTTTGAAGTAGGCTTTGTCTTTTTCTTTTTGATCGATCAGAGACTGAAGTGCCGCCTTGACCTCTGACGGACCTGCTCCGATAAGCAACTTGGTTCTCTTTTCCGACTCATCAAAGTGAGCTCTTTTCACTAGGATGTCCCTTATTCGACCTGCATCCCTTTCTGCGTGTAATAAACCTGCAAGAGGTTGACGACCGTTTTCATCTATACCGTTGTTGTTTCCAACGATGAGTGCATATCGAATAGTAATCGGTGAAGCCCATATTTCAGGGCATATCAACACTGTTGAACATAAACAGATAATCTTTATTGCTTTGCGCATTGGTTTCCCAAACAGTATTAACGAATTATCGGTATTATTGAAATCGTTCTCGCTTCCGGAAGATCAAGCTTCAGGTTACATCGGTCATCGGCTAAAGTAAGCTTTGCTTGCTTAACTGTGTTGACAATGTATTCAATATTTAACGGTGAATCAGAAAATATTCCCACAATCCATTCACATCCCTTGCCGCTTTTTACAATACCTCC
>CAYWLQ010000003.1:13106-15504 GCA_964458775.1 uncultured Myxococcales bacterium
GGCATTTAGTTGCAAGTCGATTCCCTTCTCTGTTTTTATTACAGTTGTGTTCGGTTTTGGATAGAGGGTTGCTGCATTTTTTTGTTCATCCAAATTAAGCACGATGAGATAACCGGTCGTTTCTGCACTATAGCGAAGAGAAATTTGATCGTTTTCCAGCAGTTTTCCCATTGGCAGTAAGTCAAACATTTCATTACCCCTACGAACTGTAACACCGATGCGATCAGCAATGCCCTTAATTCGCAACGTTTCTGTATATTGTCCTTCGCTTTTTGCTCTCAATTGCTCATTTACCACAACACCGGTAAAGAAAGTCGCCGCAAACCCGGCCGCGATTGCCGTTGCCTTCCATACACTGACGGATGTGTTACTTTTTGTTTTTTTCGAGGCTATGTTTGTTTTAAATATATTGTTAATGTGCAGTTCTTTTTCTATTACTCTAATGGCAGACTTACATTCATCACATATTTCGGGCATGCTTTTTACAGCAAGAGAATTACCCTCTATACGTGATGTCAAGTATACAGCGGCTGCTTCAGAATGATCGCATATGTCTATTTGTCTATTGGTTTGCTGCAATGCCAACAATCGAACAATTTTGTCAGTTTCGATACTACAAGGCCCGAACTTTTCCCCCTTTATTTTTCGGGCTTCGTTTAACCGACTAAGAATACATCTTCGAAGTAAATCGAGCCCTTTTTGGGTCAGTCTTCCGATTATGGTTTTTGATACCCCCATAGTTGATGCTATATCGGCGTGAGACAATTCGTGTTGGAATTTTAGCCGAATTGCCTGTCTTGTTTTAGGCGATAGCTTGCTAAAACACTTGTTGAGCTGCGTTAGAAGTCGGTTCAGCTCAATCTGGGCCTCCGGTGTGTCAGATTCTAGCTTTAACAGTTCTTCATCTGTGAAGGTATTATCAAATACATCGTAGCGTTGTAGATTCTTGCGCAGTCTAAGTGAACGTCTTACTGCCATGATATGCAAGAAAGCGCTAAGTGCATCCGGTTTTGCAAGGGTTTCGACGTATTTGCCAAGAAACTCAACAAGTACATCCCACGTTACATCCTTTGCATTAGGACCGGCCCCTAAAATATGTGTACAGCTATTATAAAGTTTGTGTTCATATCGACTCCATAGTTCCCTAATAGCTTCAGGAGACCGCTTTTTTAAATCTCTAATAAGATTAGCATTTTCTGAGTATTTTTGCTCCGTCATTCCTGCCCTCGGCACTAAATAACTCTTTTGTCAAAAAAAACAAAATAGCATTGTTAGGCTTATCGAAACATATCAGAATGATTTTTACGAGCAAGCATTTCTGTTTGTCAGTTTCCAAAGCTTAAAAAAAGAACTTATTTTTAAAAAAAGTGTGGTCATTACATCTCCTATTGTCCTTATTACAATGAGTATACATTTGTAGAAACTCAAATGAGGTTTATTGTTTAAAAACAATTGTAGACTAAATCAGTGTTTTGGTGGCAAACGATGTTTGTTTTGCCGTAAAGTTAAAGAAAAAGGAAAGGAAAGGAAAACAAATGACTATTTATAGATACTATTTATTGGCGATGCTCTTTTTGGGAGTAATTGCAACGGCTTGTTCAGACGACAACAGCACAGATGAATTGGACGCATCTATTGACAGCGAAGCTGATAGCAATTCTGACGGCGATACGGATACGGATACGGATACCGATACAGATTCCGATACAGATTCCGATACAGATACGGATACTGATACCGATACTGATGTCGATACAGATACAGATACGGATACTGACACAGATACAGATACCGATACAGATACGGATACCGACACAGATAACGATACGGACACTAAAACTGACGGAGATACATCCGATACTGATATAATTATAGATTCAGACCCCGATGCAGGTGCAGACGGGGATACAGATACTGACACCGATAGTGACACCGATAGTGATACCGATAGTGACACCGATAGTGACACCGATAGTGACACCGATAGTGACACTGATACAGATACTGATACAGACACTGATACAGATACTGATACAGACACAGATACCGATGCAGACGCTGATTCGGATTCTGATGCTGATGCAGACGCTGACGCAGATTCTGATGGTGATACGGATGCAGATACAGATAGCGACACGGATGCGGATACAGATACCGACACGGATGCGGATACAGATACCGACACGGATGCGGATACAGATACCGATACAGATGCTGATACAGACACCGACGCTGACGCCGATGCCGACGCGGACGCTGATTCGGATTCAGATTCGGATAGCGACACAGATACAGATATTGACACAGATACCGATACGGATGCCGATGCTGACGCCGATGCCGATGCCGATGCCGATGCCGATGCCGATGCCGATGCCGACGCTGACGCCGATGCCGA
>CAYWLQ010000003.1:15604-85333 GCA_964458775.1 uncultured Myxococcales bacterium
TGCCGATGCTGACGCCGATGCCGATGCCGATGCTGACGCCGATGCCGATGCCGATGCTGACGCCGATGCCGATGCCGATACAGATGCAGATACAGATACTGATTCGGATTCAGACTCTGATTTGACCGTGGGAAGCGGTTGTCTATATGCAACAATTAACGATGCAATAAACGCCGCTCAAGACGGTGATACAATTCTTCTAGAGGGCGGCGTAACCTTCGTTGAAAACGTAGATGTGTGGAGAAGTGTTAAAATCCAAGGCGGATACAACGGATGTAACAGCGGTTCCTCTGAAGATACAGTAATAGACGGCATTACGGGACGATCAGGATTTGCGACTAATGTTACAATTTTGATAACCGGAGGAATTTCTGTGGAATTATCTCAGTTGCATTTAGTAAATACTACTTCCGGATATTTGGATAGAGGAGGTATTTATGTCGGGCATTATGATTCTCCCAGTTCGTTGATACTAAACAACGTAACTATTTCGGGTTGTAATGCACGTTTTGCGGGAGGCATTTGGATCGGAGCAACCGGAGAGGTTGAAGGAACTAATGTAACAATAAGAGACAATGTCGGAGGCGATAACGGCGGCGGAATTAGAATGATGGGAGGACGACTAAGCCTCAGTAACAGCAGTATATATAACAACACGTCTCCATTAGGCGGCGGAATAAGTGCGACAGATAACGCCAGTATATCGTTATTGGACAATGTTAATATCTACGGAAATGAAGCGCTTACCGGCAGCGGCCTAGGCGGCGGAATATCTATTCAAAACAGAGCTGTTGTTGTGATAGAAGGAACATCCGGTATTTCTGAAAACAGTGGTCTTAAAGGCGGGGGTGTATATATAGACAACGCTTCCTTGTATCTTATTGGCAAAGACGCCGGAATAATGTCAAATTCTGCTGCTACTGATGACGGAAACGGCGGCGGAATTTACGGAACGAATAATGCCTATATTGCCATTGAAAACGGAGCAGAAGTGTACAGTAACAGTGCAGGATATACAGGTGGCGGAATTTACGTCGATCTTTATTCTACGCTTTGGGTTAAAATGGGAAGTATATATGACAATACCTCAGGTTATAGCGGAGGAGGGATCTATGCTGACAACCTAGCCCTAGTAGATTTTGAGATGGGCGGCTATACTTGCGATACGCCGCCCTGTATGAAAATGACCGGTAACTATGCAGAGGGCTACGGCGGCGCTGTATATGCTTCGTTTACAGACGTAACAATCCGACAAACCTATATTAGCGGCAATGACGTGAACTCTGTCTATTCTTTGGGAGAGTTTATTGCGTTGAGTCATTCTGATTTGCAGTTGATCAACAGCATGGTGGTAAACAACCTTGGGTATCGACCGATCTACGCAGATTACTCTACAATCAACATAGAAGGATCAACCATCGCTAATAATCCAAATGACGGATTCGGAACCGCGATTTATGTTTACGATACTCCTATAACCGTTAAAAATTCTATTGTTTGGGGACAATCACCCTTCGTAGCTGTACAATCGGGAGCCAATCCTACGGTAACATGTTCTGACATACAGGGCGGTTACACCGGTGCGGGAAATCTAAACATCAATCCTCAGTTTGTGAATCCGGCAAGCGGAAACTATCATTTGGCTTCTTCGAGTCCAGTAATAGACAAATGCAGCACTGGGCCGGTAACAGATTTTGACGACCAACCTCGTCCTGCGGTAATCAATAGTGATGCAACTCCCTATGACATGGGGGCTGATGAGTATGTCTTGTAGCTCAGGTTTAAAGACTATTTCGACTATATGAGCGGCTTCTATGACGGTCTTTCATACTTAACGATATACAATTTTTTGCGATCTGCTGACACAGATTGTGTCATGCGAAAATCAATTCAAGATTCTTGCGGATCGGCATTTGTTACGTATTTACGGATGGTTAGCAAAAAGGCGATCAGCCGGCATGTTACTTGCTCTAAAAAAAGTCGGAGGTAAAAACATGAGGATTGATAAACCGATGAGACTGACAGTTGCATTATTTTTTTTCAACATTGCTTGTACAGAGGTTCTTACATTAGACGGCCAAGATTCAGGCCTCAATACTGATACTGACAAAGGTGCAGAGCACAATACAGAGGTCGAACGAGATTCAAATCAAGATCCAGGAGATGTGCAAAACACAGACGAGAATAAGACTACAGATAACGATACCGACGATCAGGCTACAGATAACGATACCGACAATCAGATTACAGATAGCGATACAGACAATCAGGCTACAGATAGCGATACAGACAATCAGGCTACAGATAGCGATACAGACAATCAGGCTACAGATAGCGATACTGACAATAATTATGACAGTGACGATGATACAGACGATAACGAGAGCGATAATGCGGATTCTGAAAGTGAGACCGGTTTTGGGAAACCGATTATTGAGTTTGGGACAGGCGATATCGTTTTTGACATAAGTCCTATTGTAAGTCCCAAAAAAGATCTTCCTCCTCTTGAAGGAAAAACATTGAACTATACACCGGCTCACGCATCTGAACAATTGCCTGATGCAAGCGAGGGTATTCAGAGGTTGGAAGAAGTTGCAGAATTTTTTAGATACTACGGTAATGAAGAAGAATTGGCATCAGCATTGAGGAACAAAGGAGTTGTGAGACAGACAAATGGTTTTAGGAGCCACATAATGTATAAACATGTCCAGACACTAAACAATTATCCTGACATGTCTGTCTTTATTGCCTCAGATGTTCTGCTCAATACGTTTCATATATTCTTTGACAATCTGCTGTTGGCAATGGAAAAGGACAGCCTTCGCGGCGATTTACTTGCCCTGGTAACTTCTCTAAAAAACAAGGCCGCTGTTCTCTACAATTCATTTCCAGAAGGAAAAACTAAAGATGCAGCTTTGGATGTCGTAGCATATTTCCAAGTTGCCCACACTCTGCTCGATCCTGATGGAGAAATGATTCGAGAGGTAAGCGAAGTTGTGTCGCAAGAGATAGAGCTCATTATGAAGCATTCGGGACCGGCTCCGTCACCTATATTCAATCGTCTTAAATACTCGAAGGGTTTCTGTTCAGTCGACTATTGTTTTGAAGATCATTTGAATTGTATGATTTGTTCTGACGAGTCAGCTTTGCCGTGTGCTGAAGGTCTTGAAACGCTTGCATGTCCGGAGCGTCATAGCGAGGATTATAGTCAATACAATCCTAGGGGACATTACACGTACAGTGAGGAGCTTTCTCAATATTTTAGAGCTATGATGTGGCTTGGCCGAATGACCTTTTTCAATCGTTCGCCCCAATCCACAAGAGGCAGTATAATAACTTTGGACAGCATCAAAAGTGCAAAAGCAGAGATTGGTGATAAAACCGAAAACACGATTAATATATGGAGGAGAATCCTTCGGATAATCGGAACATGTGTCGGCGGAATGGATGACCTTACCATAGACGAAATCGACAACGCAGTATCTCCTATTCTGGGTAGTGATTTTGAATTATCGAAATTGGATGACGATGATTTGATAAAAGAAGTGCAATTAGAAGTATCAAAACTGAGAGACCCTGCAATACTCTCCGGCATTCTCAGCGCATCAGCCGAAGTCGGAGCGGCAACCAAAGGATTTAGATTGCTGGGGCAGTCTTTTCTGCCGGACTCATATGCTTTGGGACAGCTTGTGTTTCGCAATGTAGGTGCGTCTTCTCAAAAGGCTCGATGGGTAGATGCTGTCGGTCTCTGCAATAGCTCCGGTTATAATATCAGTTTAGCAGCTGATCCCTCAACGCTCTCTTACGAAGAAACAGTATGTGTATGTGACAAAGCTTTTTATGAGGGGCGAATGAGCAAACAGATGGGCAACCTGGCAGAATCAGAAGAATGGTTTGATGTATGTCGCGGGATGCCGTCGGGGTTGGATGTAGCATCAGTGTTCGGACACTCAGGAGCCAAGGAAAAGTCTTTTGCGAAATGGGGAGATTATGCACATTATAAGGAGCAGGTTAATTCGTTAAGTAATGAAATAGACAATTTTGATATTGTTCAATGGGGAAGCTCCATTGCCTGGAGTTGGCTGTATGCGCTAAAGGGACTTTTGGCTGATGTTGACGAAGGTGCGCCTGCTTTTATGCGGACGGAGAGCTGGTCTGATAAAACGCTGGAAACGGGCCTTACCTCTTGGTCAGAAATGAGACACGATACAGTTCTTTACGCCAAACAGTCGTATACTGACGGAGATACCGATGGCGACGCAGATATCGACACAGGGGATGAGATCTATTTGGATTTTGACTATATTGAACCGCAACCCGATGCCTATTCCCGATTAGCCGCCGCCGCTTCGCGTTTGAAAGCGATCGCCGTAACAGAAGGAGTGTTGTCAGAAAACGGTAATAATGTTGATTATTATCTCAACCAATTTATCGAACTTTTGGAGAGCGCAAGTGAAATTTCAATAAAGGAGCTCCAGGGAGAAACCCTATCAAATGCAGATGTCCAATGGATAAAAAATCTCGGTTTTCGCATAGAGCATTTGGCAAATAGCTTTCTGAACGGCATCGGAGTTACAGATCCAGACATGACTCTAGATTCCGAAAGACTATCCACGCGCATAATTACCGATGTTCATACTTTTTCGTCCAAAGAGGCTGTTTTACAAGTAGGCTCAGGATACCTAGCAAACATTGCGGTATTGCACCGTCATCCGAGCGGACAATGGGGAGTCGCAGTAGGACCTGTATATTCATATAGAGAATTCGAACATCCAATGGCTGATCGCTTAACTGATGAGAAATGGCAAGAGATGTTAGAATCAGAAATCGAGTACGGCCTGCCCGATTGGTTGAGGTAGACATCCTACCAGAAAGGACGCTGCTTTTTCATTTTGCCGTTCCCCTTTGTTGCTTTGTTAAGAATTTTCCCGACTATCTAGATAATACTCGTAGCTGCCTTCGAACATTCTCATACGACCGTGGTCGATTTCTATTACCCTGTTTACTAGGGAGCGCAGAAAGTATCGATCGTGGCTGACCAGTATTAGAGTTCCCCCAAAGTCTTTTAATGCCTCTAATAGAATTTCTCTCGATTGCATGTCCAGATGATTTGTCGGCTCATCTAACACCAAAAAGTTTATGGGACGAGCCAGCAGGGTTGCCAAAATTACCCTGCTTTTTTCTCCTCCGGATAGAGTGCATATTTTTTTGTCTGCAGCATCTTTAGAAAACAAGAAAGCACCGCAAAGGCTGCGGATTACTCCAATAGAAGATTGGGGCAGGGCGTCTTGGACAGTTTCGAAAACTGTTTTGTCGGCATCCAGCACATCCATGGACATTTGGCTGAAATATCCCAATTGTACGTTGGCTCCTATTTCTACAATTCCTTCTGACGGTTCGGTCTTGCCGGCTATGACCTTTAAAAAGGTTGATTTTCCGGCCCCGTTTATTCCTGTTACTGCAATCTTTTCAAGACGGCGAATGCGTCCTGTAATTCCCGAAAACACAGGTTTTTGTGTACCGTCTTCCAATTGCCATGACTTGCCTAGGTTTTTAATATTAACCACATCGTCACCGCTTCGAGGCGGCTCTGAAAATTCAAATCTAATTCGTCTTTCTTCTGCCGGAATTTCAATTCGGTCTATTTTTTCCAGTTTCTTAATTCGAGATTGAACCTGAGAGGCATGGGATGCCCTGGCGGCAAATCGCGAGATAAAGGCTTCTTCTTTTGCGAGCATTTCTGTTTGACGACGGTGGCCTGCCAAAAGCTGTTCTTTACGAATCTCCCTTTGTTCTTCGTAAAAGTCGTAGTTGCCCCCGTAAGAGGTTATGGATTTGTCTGCAACTTCAACGATTCGCGACACAATTCGGTTCATGAAATCACGATCGTGACAGGTCATAACCAGCGAACCTTTAAATGAAGAAGATAACCATTCTTCAAGCCATATAATAGATTCAATATCCAAGTGGTTAGTGGGCTCATCCAGCAACAGAACATCGGGATTGAGCGTTAAAATGCCCGCCAGTGAAATGCGCATTTTCCATCCGCCGCTAAAAAAATCAACGGGGCGATGGTGATCCTCGGGCATTATGCCCAAACCGGTCAAAACTGTTGCTGCGCGATATTCAAGATCATAACCGCCCCGATTTTCAAATTCCTCAACAGCATCACCATATCTAGACAACAGCTCGGCCATAGCATCGTCATCCATCGGCTCGCAAAGGGCGGCTTCCATTTTCTTTATTTCTTCACCTAAAGCGATGACTTCGGCTGCAAACGACATTGTCTGTTCAATTGCGGTTTTGCCCGACATCTCACCTGTGTCTTGAGAAAAATATCCAAGAACAGTTTTTTTGGGGATAGAGATATCTCCTGCATCGGGTTTTTCAATGCCGACAATTAATCGAAAAATCGTACTCTTACCCGCACCGTTAGGGCCCACCAAACCGATTCTGCTTTGGGGAGGAATTTGAAACCCCGCCTCTTTAAAAAGAATCTGCGAACCGTGTTGAACCGTAACATTAGATAGCTGAATCAATAATTTTTCCTCCGTTCAAGGGGAACCTTTAAACACAAATCGAGACCTCTTTGCAACTACGGATGTTGTTCGATTTCGTATTTGTATTCTTTGCAACGGCCGGTTTCTTTGACTGTGCCCGCCGTCGCGCTACGCGCTATGGCGAGGTTTGTGAACTTCGAAATCGATGATCTCGCCGAAGCCTTGGTGGAGGCGGACGAGATTAGACAAACAGAAACAAGTTGCTGTTATTTTAATCCTCGTCGGCTTCGCCTCTTAGTCTTCGCAAATGAGCGGCAATTCTGGCTTCTACTCCGGAATCTTGAGGAATGTAGTATTTGGCTCCGGCCAATTTTTCGGGAAGATATACTTCGCCTTTTGCGTAGCCGCCTTCGTTTGGAGGGTATCGATAGCCTTCACCGTATCCCCATTGTTTCATCATTTTGGTCGGCGCGTTTCGTATTTTCATTGGAACCGGTAAAGGCCCGTGCTCGGCAATGTCTCGCTTGGGTCCGTGAATTGCGTTAACTTGAGCATTGGATTTCATCGCGCAGGCCAGGTAGGTACAGGCTTGAGACAGCGCATAGGCTCCCTCCGGCATTCCGACCCTTTGAAAAGCAGCGTCTGCTGCTATTGTTACTTGAAGTGCGTGAGGATCGGCATTGCCGATGTCTTCTGATGCAAAAATAATCATTCGCCTTAGAACAAAAAGAGGATCCTCGCCGGCATCGAGCATTCTAAACATCCAGTACAAAGCTGCGTCAGGATCAGATCCTCGCATACTTTTTATAAAAGCGGAGACAACATTGTAGTGTTCTTCTCCTGTCTTATCATATAACAAAGCCTTGGCTTGGGCTGTTTCTTCCACTGTCTTTATAGTTACTTTTTTGTCTGCGTTTAGGGCATGTTTAAACGACAATTCTAAATTTGTAAGAGCAAACCTTGCATCCCCTCTTGACATTTGAGCAATAAATAACAAGGCTTCATCATCAGCTTCGACACCCATTGTGCCCAAGCCTCTGTCAGTATCTGTTGCCGCTCTTTTTAGAATTTCTAAAACTGCCGCATCATCAAGGCACTCCAATCGAAATACTTTGCATCTGGATAAAAGAGCAGCAATTACCGAAAAAGACGGATTTTCTGTAGTAGCTCCCACCAAGGTTACCACGCCGGACTCTACTCCGGGCAACAGAGCGTCCTGTTGTGCTTTATTAAATCGATGTATCTCATCAATAAAAAGAATAGTTTTTCTTCGATAGGAACGCCTAATTTCAGCAGCTCGCGCTAAAATTTCTCTAACCTCTTTAAGTGTGCCGTCAACTGCCGAAAACGGTGAAAAAGAAGCACCTGTGTGATTGGCAAGAAGTCGAGCCAACGTGGTCTTTCCGCTGCCCGGAGGTCCGAACAGAATCATGGAGGGTACGCGATCTTCTTCTATCGCACGTCTTAGGAATTTTCCTGCGCCCAGTATATGTTCCTGCCCGCAAAATTCTTCTAACTTTCGAGGTCTCATGCGGTCAGCCAGCGGAGTTAGCGTTTTGTCTTGCTTGGCTGAATGGGTAAAAAGATCATCAGACATGCCGAATTTCTATCACGCTTGAACAAGCAGGGCAATCAGTGACCTTGTTTGAAAAAAAGATTGTATTTTGCTATTTGGATGTCTTTTACAGGTATCGGTATTCTTTAGTAAGTTTTAGTGATCAGACCGTCTTTCGCGAGGGAGAGAACTTGCTCAACTCCTATGATATTATTCTCCGCTCTTAAATACCAAGAACCGATTTTGGTTCCGTTTTGTTGTGAACCCCAAAGTTTGAATTGATTGGCGGCGGAAATTCCAACAATACCTAAGCCCCATGAGTTGCGAAGTATGATCACTGCCTGATTATCACCGTTCAAATTGCCGGTTCCGACAATACTGTCGCTTGATGTTAGTTTCCAGCTGCTTGTACCGCCTCTGTTAGTGATTTTGGTATTATAAGCAATTAGGCCGATAGTTGTTAGCTTTTTATCAGGACCCAGCGTTACTATACCAAGACCCCAGTTAGAGCTGAGCAGAATATCATCTCTTCCGTCGCCGTTAAAGTCGTCTACTCCCTCAACCTTATCGTCATTATTGTAAACCCAATCGCCTATTCGAGTATTTTTTTGATGCATGGCTATAGATTTGAGAGGAGTTATCGAGGAATCTTTTTTTAATATACCTATACCCCAATTGCTGCGTACGATAATTTCATCTTTCCCGTCGCCGTCGAAATCACCTAGTCCTTCAAACTTGTCGTTGCTTCCAAGACGCCAATCACCAAGCATTGTATCGTATTTGTGAACTCCGAGGCTGATAAGTTTTTTGAGGTCACTTGTACCCAGAATGCCGATGCCCCAAGGACTACGTACAAGAATGTCTTTTCTTGTGACAGCTCTGAAACGACCCATCGCGACAATTTTATCGTTGGTTCCCCGTCGCCATTCTCCGACACTGGTATCATTGGGAATTATTTGGTGCTGAACGAGCTGACCGTTTTTAAACTCTAATATACCAAGACTGTTTTTCGCGTCGGTGAAAATAAGCTCTGCTCCATCTTGACTGTCCAGATTTGCTACACCCAGGAAATTATCTGTGCTTGAGAGTTCCCATGAACCTATTTTAGTTCCAAAAGGTATTGCCAGTTTGCTTTTCGGCGAATTACTATTAAAGCTGATCACCCCGATACCCCAAGAGCTGCGCAAAATGACATCTGTCTTGCCGTCATTGTCTACATCGGCTGTGCCTAAAACTTTGTGTGATAAAGAATATCTCCAGTCGCCTGCGAATTGATCCTGTCTTAAGACACTTCCGGATAAAGTTAGCGCGGTTCCTGACAAAGCAAACACTCCCAAACCTGCAGGAGGAGTTTCATTGTCACACAAAGCCGACTTGCCGTCGTTGTCGAGATCGTTAATGAGAAGATTAGGATTGGAGCGATACTGATAGCGGTCATATTTGTTTGGGCATGGATCACAGACATCTCCGATACTGTCTTTATCCGAATCTTTTTGATCTTGGTTTGCATTATAAGGACAATTGTCAAAAAGATCGATTACTCCGTCAGTATCGCTGTCAACGAAGAAATTGGCGTCATCCTGATTAGGCGCTACGATCAGCTGGGAAGCATTGTTAATGCTAGTAGACATTTTATGACCCGTCATGTGCGTAAAAAACGAAAATGAATAGAGTTCTCGAACGAGATTTCGTTTGGTGCTATCGTTGTTGTCAATGTTGCCTGAAGTGCTTGGCGTTTGTACCAAAAAGAACTCATCTTGAGGTCTTTTATTTGCGGCTTGACCGGCTTGGCTGTCTGCATGGCTGTTTTTAATGATCCAATAGTCACCGCCTCCGGTTGTTGATTCAAGGTAACCGATGATAAGAACGCTGTGTCCGTGAGAGAGACAGTAGGTTTTATTGGAAACAGTTTTTTTGAAACCCTTACAGTCACCTTTGTCCAGTGCATCCTGAACAGGAATGGGCTGAAGCTTGATAAATTTGTAAAGCGACTCTGTCGGTTTGCCGTCCAACGAGACATCTATAGCCTTTGGATTGTCTCCCCAATGCCAGCCGATGGATGTGCGGATCGGGAAACCGAATTTGATGTGATCCTTAATGAGCTGGTCGATGGAGGCATCATTTCCGGACTTGTCCAATGGTATTGCCGCACTTGGAGTAACAAATCGTGCTTGCTTCTTTTTTGCAGCATCCATCAAACAGTTGAAAATAGGCATAAAGCGCTTGCTCCAGATTCTATCTTTACAGACTTTTTCCGGTTTGTCAGGATCGCATCCGTTCGGCAAGTTGGGATTGGCCAGATCGGCCAGCTCTTGCGATGTCAAAGCGGGCTCTTTGATATCTGCACAGTAGGTTGATACTGAACCGAAACGCTTTTGCAGCGCATATGCCATCTCAGGATGCCACTCACCCCAGTTAGGCCACAGTTCTGAATCTGGAAAGAACGCTTCGGTCGCTGCTCCTTGCCAAGCGCTGATTCCCTTGAGAACCGGGTTTGTGTCAAGGTTGTTGTGTTGAGTATACATCAACGTTCCCTCAGACAGATCGATGGGAAGAAAATCATTGGGATCTAAAGTATTGGGAATTTTGCTTCTAATAGCCATTCCCAGCATAATCTCCATTGCAGCAGCCATAGAGTATGTGGAACAGCTGCCTCCTCGTTGGGACTTCTCTCGTGATACAAAATTTCTGCCGTCGCAGGCGAGGAACGAGACCATTCTATAATCTTCAGGAGTTCCATTTTCATCCAAGTCTGCCTTAAATGAAACAGGAGAACAAGCACCGGGAGAGGTCATGGAACGCAGACTAATTGAGGTGGAAGGAGGTCCTTGCGGTGAAGAAACAGGAATCATGTCTTTTCCCATATCGGGAGGAATTGAAATAACTCTACTGATCTCATCCGGAGAAAGAGCTTTTACTTTGCCTACGAAAGACTTGCTTCCTGTTTTAGTATTTACGCTCGCGTTTTTTATCATTTTGTCTTTGACCGTGTTTTGAGCCGAAGAGAAGAGCGGGACTGTTGAAAAAAACAGCAATGCGATGACTGTTGCGAGTAGTTTCGGCATTTGAATCCAAATCCATTGTGACTTGATGTTGAATTTCATAGCAAAATCTCCTTTCAATTATGACAGTACAAAATATTTTTAAACTGATTGCTTTAAGACGTCAGCTG
Source organism: uncultured Myxococcales bacterium (assembly GCA_964458775.1). GTDB lineage: Bacteria > Myxococcota_A > Polyangia > JAAYKL01 > JAAYKL01 > CAYWLQ01. The sequence goes on from CAYWLQ010000003.1 coordinate 26,832, forward strand.
TTTTTTTTAAACAAAGTGGAATTTTTTAATTGATTATGCCAAAAAAACTTTACCGATTCTTTCGATCAAAGAAAAAATTATTTTTCCGGTTGCCCCCCATATAACATGTTCATTTGCCTGAAAGCGGCAATCTTCGAAGATCTGTCCGTTGTACTCACGAGGTTCAAACAACCAGTTGCGTTTGTCTGATAATTCAAAAAGTGATACTTCAAAAACACTTTCAACTTCAGAGTCGGCCGGCCTATATTCAAACGGTTTAAGTACTATTCCCACTACAGGTGTAATCCAAAAATTTGTAATTGTTTTAATTCCCGGCAAATAGCCCAGTACACGTACATTGGATGGATCAAGACCTATTTCTTCATTTGCTTCGCGAAGAGCAGCAGCTCTATCATCTGCGTCGGACTCATCCCTAACACCCCCGGGAAGAGATACCTGTCCTTTGTGAGTAGCAACAGTCATTGTCCTACGAGTAAATATTACATTTACTCCGTTTTCCTTTGTTATAAACGCAACAAGAACAGCAGCAGGTATGCATGCCTTAGTATGATATGTGGGTTCATTGAGAAGATATGATTGTAGCAGTTGAATATGATTAGAGGATAACATCATGTTTTCTTTCTTTATCATAAAGATATTTAAGAGTTTCCCCATAAAAAGGCGGTTAGAAATATTTCTTCTGGAATCGGTTGAAAGATTCAGAAAACCCTCTCATGTTTATTCGTTCAAAGACAGAAGAATTAGGTTTTTGCATAAACTTCTACAAGAAGCTCAAATACAACTAACGGTCTTGGAATTGGGCAAAAATCTTATTAGGACTATTTTTTGTTTTTTGTTTTCTTTGCGGCAATTTTGGCAGATTTTGCCGGATCGGCTTTTTTTGTTTTTGGTGTCTTTGCGGTTTTTGCAGCTACCTTGACTTCTTTTTCTATTTTCTTCCCTTTAGGGGGTTTGTCGGATTTTGTTTTGGTAACCCTATCTGACTTTTGGGTTTTGCCCGACATAACTGTTGCGGCTGCTTTACTTGGCTTAGATGAAACAATCTTATCCTTCTTTGGTGTTTTAGATGCTCTTGCCTTATTTAATGTCAGATTTGTTTCTCTTGAGGATAAAGGATTGTCTTTTTTGATCTTTTTAGATTCCTTTGAGGTTACTTGTTTGGAAGCTTTTTTTAAAGATATATCATTTTTTTTATCAGACTCTAAAACGGACTTTTTGGCAGTTTTTTTCTGTTCTCTCTTTTGTTTAGCATTATCAGCTTCTTCGGTTGTATTTTTAGGAGAAGCCTGTTCTTTTAAGGCTTTTTTCTCTAATTTCTTTATATTTTTGTCTTTTTCGGTACGGCTCAAAATTGCCGTTTCTTCTTCAAGCAAATAGAAGTCATTGTCGTCAGATACTATTGCGTCGATGTCAGTTGAAGTATCGGCAAGTTTTTTCTGTATTGAACGTTTCAAAGATTTCTTTAGAGCTGCTTTTCTTTCATCATCAGCTTCGCGAAGTGAAGGATCTTTTTTCTGCCTTTTCTGTGTTCCGTCTTCTGAATCAGGTTCGATTGCAGACTTTTTCTCTGTGATAGGTTCCCTTAATGTTTGAGGTTTAAGATATTCTATGCGAGCAACCATCCGTCCGCAGGCAGGACACATTGCAATTTTTTCGCCGTTATTGAGCTTGGAAGCAATAGCGGTCGGCATTTGCATGCAGCATACAGTACATACTCCGTCTCTTAGAATGGTTAGCCCGACTCCGGAACGGGAACTTTTCAATCTGTCGTAGAGTTTAAGTAGTAAGGAAGGAATTCCTTCAATCTCTTTTTCTCTTTGCTTTTCGAGTTCTTGAATTTCAAGTTGCAGTTTTAGAATTTCTGCTTCAGGTCCGTTGCTGTGATTTTCCAGCTCCTCGGTACGTTCTGCAGCTCTTGCAACAGCGTCCTCTCTCTCTCTTCTCAGTCTTAGGAGCTGTTCTGCAGTTTCTTCTATAAGACTCTCTAACTTTTCTTCTTCTATTTTGAGTGCTTCGGTTGATGAGCGTGTTCTCGGTTTAGGAGAACCCGCCTTGGTTGTCATTAATCCCTTAATAGCACTGCGAATATCCTCCAATGTATTCAAATACATTTGATTCTGATTCTCAGTAGAAACCACAGTATCGTCTATGTTAACTATTTCTGATTTAATTCTAGATAGTTCTATGTCTTCTTCTTTAGACCGTTGATAGTATATATGAATCTGTTGGTCGAGCTTTCTAATTTTAAGGTCAGTGGCCTGAACCTTGAGTAATTGCTCGAGCAATTTAGCATTCCAATTTTTCATCAACGCCCTCTTTCAATTTTTATCTCATATACTAATCCGGATAAAATGTCAAAAATATCCTCATGTTGTAGTAATGATTATGTTATTTGTAAAATTTGGAATACCTTTAAATTCCATAATAACAACAATTTGGCATGAAAATTTTGCATAAACGGTTTAAAAGGTTTTTTGGTTGAAGCTTTCAAGGTTTCGGAGATATCGAAAATTGTTTGATGTAATGGAGTCTTTTTAATTTTGTCTGTAATCCTTATAATTGCGGCGTTCTTATCAACAGGATTTATTTCTCAAAATAGTTTTGGATCGGACAATAACACACATAGTATACCGAACATGTATTATAAAGGCTCTGAGTCGTGCACTGCACGCACTGTATATAACAATGAACAAATATACAATAAAAACAGCACTATTTATGTAGAACAAATAATAGAAGCTCTCAAAACCTCAATGTCTAAAGTTTTTTCAGTAAAGGGAGACTTTTCCCAAGGTATTGTCTGCAACGATTACAATGTGAATACCGAAATGAAAGGTGTTTTTGAAATAAAAAGACCGAACAAGTATCAGTTGAAATATTCTTATCCGGCAAAATACTATTTTATCTCAGACGGAAATAACTCTTTTTTTTACGATAAATCATATAACCGAGTATATGTAATACCAACTGAAAATAGTTTTTTGGCTGATGCATCATCGATCATTTACGGTGTTATAACCGATAAATTTGAGATTGCTTATATGGGTTACCAAAATATAGGAGAAGAATCTCTCAAAGTCATTCGCGTGATACCCAAAGATACCTATCCGTTAATAAAAGAATTTCTACTTACGGTATCCGACAAACCGCCCTTTATTAGGAGAATTACGGTAGTTGATCTTTCAGGATGTATAATTAAAACGACTTTTAAGAATGTACGGTTTAATACAGGTGCTAAAGACAGCAGGTTTAAGTTTTCGCCTCCCAAAAATGCACAAATCATTACTCCTTGATTGTATTTCTTTTACAATTTCAGATTGATATTTGTATATTCAGATAGTGCTACTCGAACGCCATAAGTTTATTCCAATGACGGTTGATGAGATGAATGCTCAGCATATTAGAGAGCTTGATGTTCTTCTGATTACCGGTGATGCATATTTTGATCACCCAAGTCACGGCGCTGCTGTAATTGGAAGGGTATTGATAAAAGCAGGATATCGCGTGGGTCTTATTTCAGGGCCTGATTGGCGTTCAGTCGAGGACTTTATGCGCTTGGGTCGTCCGACATTGTTTGCCGGAGTTACCTCCGGAGCTGTTGATTCTATTGTAAACAACTATACAGCTTCAACAGCCAAACGAAAAACCGATGTGTATGCTCCGGGCGGAATAGGAGGCAATCGTCCGGATACAGCGGCTCTTGTTTATGCATCTCGCGTTAAAGAAGCCTTTCCTAAACTTCCGGTGGTACTGGGAGGTGTTGAAGCTTCTCTGAGACGGTTTGCATATTTTGATACATTATCAAAAAAAATCAGGCGTTCAATTTTGGTTGACTCCCGCGCCGATATTCTAGTGTACGGTTCAGGTGAACGGCAAGTCTTGCAAATAGCCGAAAAGTTAGGACGAAATGAGGATCTTCGAGGTATTCCCGGTACAGCTTATTTGACACGTGACGACTTCGATATTTCTGAGGAGAAGGATATTGTTCTTCCTGATTTTGATGAGCTTTTGCAAGCACCCTATCAATTGGTTAAACAAACACTGGCTATTGAGATTGCGTCACGCCCTGGATGTTCTGTTAAAATCCGCCAACGATATGCTGAAGGCTGGGTTATCTGCGAACCGAGACCTGTTATCAGTTCAACAGAGTTGGACAGTTACTTTGATTTGCCTTTTGTAAGAGAGGTGCATCCTGCATATAAACAAACCGTTCCTGCTTTCGAAACAGTTCGTTGGTCAACCATATCACATAGGGGTTGTCCCGGAGGGTGCAGTTTCTGCGGATTGGCTGCGCATCAGGGAAGAGAGGTTGTCTCTCGTTCTTCTGATTCAATAATCGAAGAGATTAGAAGACTTTCAAAAGATCCGAAGTTTCGCGGAACCGTTACCGACGTTGGCGGCCCCACCGCCAATGCCTACGGAATGCAAAGACGAAATATTTCGGCATGTAACGCCTGTCGTCGAACATCCTGCTTGTATCCTAAAATCTGTCCTCATCTCGATATTGACCCTTCACCGCTGCTTCAACTATTGGAACAAAGCCTCTGTGAGAATGGTATTAGACATGTTTTTATTGCATCCGGAATACGTCACGATTTAGCTCTGAAACAAAAAGACCTGATAGCTATTTTGGCTGCGAGGCATATCGGCGGTCATATCAAGGCGGCTCCCGAGCATGTGTCTGCTCGCGTTTTAGAAATAATGCGAAAACCAAAATTTGAATTGTTTGAAGAATTTGAATATCTATTTCGAACAGCCTCAAGAAAGGCAAACAAGAAACAATACGTGTTGCCATACTTCATAGCCGGCTTTCCAGGATGTACCAAAGCCGACGCTGATTTGTTAACCAAAAAACTTGAAAGCAGAAATCAGACCCTTGAACAATGTCAATCTTTCATACCTATAGCCGGTACTTCCGCAGCTGCTTTTGCATATTCAGGAAAAAACGAACATGGGCAAGACTTGTATATTCCGGATACAAAAGAATCTAATCGACAAAAGAAGTCTTTATTAAAGCCTGTTTCAAAGCAGATAAGTAGAAGATAGTTCGAATTCGTTTCGGTAGGACAATACAATCATTCTCTGATTCAATTGAATATGTCTGTGCAGCATGCGTGTTATCGCACTAGCAGTGTTCAAGTGTTCCCGCTTGTTGAAGTGCTGTTCTTAGAGGAGCTATTCCTGTTGCATTGCGTCCTCTGCGATTTCTTAAAACAATTATTTCTTCTTTGAGATCCGGAGACAAGTGGTGTTCTGTCACATTCGGACAGGCTGCCAGTTTTCTTGATACCGTGGAACCCGGTTCTGTTCTCAGCACAAATACAGTTCGAATTCTATACGATGATCCGGCTAAAAAGCTTTCTGTTCCGGCTTCAATACCTATAATTCCTCCAATATGTAGTTTAGTTCGAAGCCTAACTTCTATCGGACCGTCTTTGTCTTCTCTTACAAAAAAGACGGCTTCATTGGGGGCGTCTTTACAATCGATGAGTTTGGTCAATGATTTTTGCCATTTTTTCAAGAGAGCAAAGCCTTCTAACGTTCCGTCAATCGGCAGTTCGGAACGAACATACCCGAACCACGCCGGAAGGGCTGTGATCATGCTATTAGCGATACATGCTAAGGCTGTTTCTGTGTTTCGTAGCGTTTCGGAAAAGCATGCAGCTGATATCAATGCAACAAAGGCAACGAATGCGAGAGCGCCGGGCAATGACTTGATATCCAGTAATGAGCGGCGGCTTCTATTATAAGCATTATATAGATTAAAATACCAAGTTACATCCTGCTCATTCATTTGGCGCCAAGATCCGCCCTGTCTGGGCTTGTTCTCAACGACGGTTTTCTTTGTCATAAATAACAAAGACGCGACGGCAACAGGTAGAATTCCTGCTGCCAAGAATCCTGATGCTTGTGTTGTTATTCCCAACAGCACCGCAAGAAAGGCCAAAATTGAACGCGATGCAAAAGAGGTTCTTTTAAGCAATGCAAACTCAGCTTTCAAACCGAGTGTTTTTAAAGCGTTAATTATATATCGTGCCTTGGCGAAAGAAGTTAAGAAAGCAATCATAGAAACAAACACAAAAAGCAGCATTCCTTTTATCGGTAGCTGCGGTTTTTTGTCAGAAAAGGTTGGCGGCGAAACGATAGATGAAGGTTGTACGGGTGCGACAGATATTGTTTCATCGGTGTAATTTTCGCTCAACGTAGATGAAATGATCTGCGAATTGAAATCTAATACGACCCTCATAGGATACCACTTTACCGGTCTAAATTTGATTAGACTGACATAGTCGTCTGAAACCGTTGAGACATAGTCTTCGGAAACTGACTTATCAACGTTTATTGCGGCTGAAAATCTCGATTCGGGAAGTCTGATACGAATCTCCATATTGTCCAAACCAACGTCCCATATTAGCGGAGTCCAATCGAATTTGGCGCGTCCTCCTTGAATTCGAAGAACTTTTTTTGCTACAAAATCAATTTGATGGACAATTCGAAAAGTAATTCCGCCTTTTCTGACATGTTTATTATCTTCGAGAAGGGCTCTGATCCTTCCGTTTCGTCCTTGTTTGAATTCAACGTTAAATTTCCTCTGATCATCTGTAAAAGCGACAGTCGCATTTTTGTCCAATACAGCATCAGGTAATTCAACAAAATCAAAGCCGTGAAAGTATCCTCCTTCAACGACAAAGCGCACATCGGTGGTAACAATCGAAGGACCTTCGGAAGCCATGTCCACAGTAATAGCTACATTAAATAAATGCGCTGAAGTCCAGGCGCTAACCGGTAAGGCAGATGCTAATACAGTAAGTATCGAAAATGCCTGAATAACCCTCAAGTAGTTTTTGAGATATCCATTCATAGGTTCAAGATATGATTAAACATTTAAGAAAATCAAATTTTGTGACGAAATGTATGTCGTTTCCTACATTTTTGTTCCGCCATTTCATTGAGAACTAATATTTTCGCTCAATCTTGAACCTGATGGTTTTCAATAAAATCAAGATTGTCTTCAAAGATTGTCTTCAATGGGGCCAAGTGGATCGAATTGATATTGTTGCTGAAATTGGAGACATATTTGTCTGGGCAAATTGCCTAGTCATTGTTCTATAGATCAAGGAGAAATCGGAATTTAATAGGTTTTTTTATTTGTTGTAAACTATTTGTATTTAAACTTGATAGAAATTTACAGTTTACTCGACAAGATTTTATTTTTGTGGAAGACCACACTTAAGTAATGCGTTGAAGCAATTTAAGAGGTAATGCATTTGACGGTCGAATTGAAATTGGATGTCAAGGAAGACAGTACACCTGTTTTTGTTCGGTTTTCAGGACACTTGACGCGACATACTGTATCAGATGCTTTTAAGCAGCTTGAGACGGTCTTTCAGTTTAAGCGCAAAACGGTTTTTGATTTTAAGGATGTTGTTTCAATTGATAGTGCGGGTTTGGCGTTGGTGTCCTACGGACTTAGAAACTTGGGAACAGGGTCAAACGGATTGACCTTGTCCGGTGTAACAAAGGAAATAAGCAAAGCATTTGAGCTTGCCGGATGGTCCTCAGAATCTGCAAAAAGAGATGATGAGACAGAAGTCGGCATAACCGAGTCGATCGGAGGAGAAGTGTCCGGGGCGTTTGAGGGGGGTGTTTACTACATGCATCTTGTGGTGGAAACGCTCTATCACGGCATTGTTATGCCGTTTAAGGGTGAAAAACCTAGAATTCGAATATTCTTTGAACAAATGTCCCGATTGGGTGCCGGAAGTGCTCCCATCGTTTGGCTGATAGCCCTTTTGGTAGGTTTGACTACCGCTTTTCAAGCTGCCTATCAGCTTCGCAGTTTCGGTGCGAATATTTATATTGCCGACCTTGTCAGTATATCCATGATGACGGAACTCGGTCCTCTCATGGCTGCAATTATTGTTGCCGGAAGAAGCGGAGCTGCTATTACCGCCGAAATTGGAACCATGCAAGTCAATGAGGAGGTAGACGCCATGCGTCTTATCGGCATTCATCCCGTTCAGTATCTTGTAGTACCAAGGGTTTTTGCTGTAATGATTGCTCAGGGTATGTTGGGCATAACTTCGGCCATGGTGGGCATTTTCGGCGGCTTTGTAATTGCTGTTACCTCTTTGGACTTAAGTCCGATGGCTTTTGTGAACCAAGCACTAACCTCTCTTGTCGTTAATGATGTTGTAAATAATTTGATAAAAAGCAGCATTTTCGGATTTTTGATTGTAACAGTGGGAGCGTTTTATGGAATGAGGGTATTCGGCGGAGCGGAGGGTGTGGGAAGAGCGACGACCAACTCTGTAGTAACTTCAATTTTTCTTATAATTGTAGCTGATTGTCTCTACAGTTTTACTTAAAGGCAATGAAAACGCAATCTAACCATATAAAATATCCTTTTCCGGTTGATGTTGAGGGGATAACTGTAAAGTACGGCAGCAAGACCGTTCTCGATAACGTATCGTTTAGAGCTTATGAGGGATCCGTAAATGTAGTTATCGGCGGCAGCGGTTGCGGCAAGAGCACTCTCTTGCGACATGCTTTGGGGTTGAGCGTGCCGGCATCCGGAATTGTTAGACTTCTAGGTGTTCAACTGTCTGAGGCCAAAGAAGAACAAATACGGGCAATTAGGGGACGCATTGGAGTTTTGTTTCAAAGCGGTGCGTTGTTTTCCTCAATGTCGGTAGGCGAAAATATAGCTATTGCGGTTAGGGAAAACACCGACCTTCCTGAGCCTTTGGTTACAGAGTTGGTTCGTATGAAACTGGCATTAGTCGGTCTTGATGATGCCGTTAATAAGTACCCTGAGCAGCTGTCGGGGGGGATGAAAAAACGAGCAGCACTTGCCAGAGCAATTGCTTCAGATCCGGCAGTGCTTTTTTGTGACGAACCGTCAGCCGGTTTGGATCCGGTTGTGGCGTCTGAGCTGGACGATTTGCTTATTAGCCTTAATGAAAGATTTAAAATGACGATGGTGGTTGTAACGCACGACATAGAGAGCATAAAGAAGATCGCTCACAGAGTTGTAATGCTGGACGGCGGTAAAGTTGCAGCAGAGGGTTCTCTCGAAGAAGTTTTGCAGCACAATGATAAGAGAGTACAGGATTTCTTCAATAGGGTATCTCATGCTGATGAAAAGGCCAAAGCATCCCTATTGGCGGCAAGTCAAGGAGCAGTAAGATGATTTCCCGCGTGGAAAAAATTAGACTAGGTGTTTTCTTATTGGTTTCGGCAACTGTTCTTGTTTCCACTCTGGTTATAATGGCCGGTTTTAGTCTCACGAAATCAAAAGAAAAGTTTAAAGTTTATTTTAATGAGTCTGTGAGCGGATTGGAAATTGGAGCACAGGTTAAATATAACGGAGTAAGGGTGGGACAGGTTTCTGAGATTGCCATAGCCGCAAAAAATGTAAACAAAGTTATGGTAACCCTTGAGTTGGATGTCGGAATTCCGGTGAAAACTGATTCCAAGGCTGTTCTAACAGGAATGGGTATTACAGGTCTAAAATTTGTGGAGATTTCGGGCGGTACAGATCAGGCTGAACAGGTACCTCCAGGGGGTACTATTCAGGCAGGACGTTCGTTTATGGGAATTATCGGAGGAAAAGCAGAGGATATTACCGTTAAAATGGAGCTTGCTCTAAACAAAATCAACGCTGTTATGAGTGATCAGAATATATCGAATATTGAAGATATAATAGCCAATGTTAAGAATATTTCGGTAACCGTAGACAAATTGGCATCTGAAAGCACCAACAAATTTTCAAAAATAATGGATGAATTGGCAAAAGCTTCTTCTGATATTGGTGACGGCGCTGCTGCTGCTAAAAGCGGAATGGTGCAGTTGGATAATCTTGTAAAAAGCTCCAGTCCGGGTGTGGATGAAATAGTAAAAAATACAGCACAGGCTACAGCAAGTTTTAGAAAAACCGCAAATGACCTCTCAAAGATTAATGAAATACTTTCGCGACTAAGCAGTACAGTAAAAGATGTTCAGGCCAAGGTGGCGGCTATCGATGCTGCCGGAATTTCTGACGGAGTGAAATCATCTGTAGTCGAAGCTAACGCAACCTTGAGTTCGGTTCGTCGCATTGTTGATACATCGAGAGAAAATATAACACATTCGGCAAGAAGTTTGAGGCGCACTATGCGCTATCTAGAGGAATTTAGCTCAACAATTAGAGATCAACCATCCTTGCTGTTGAGCAGCAAAAAACAAAAGGACAAAGCGGGGCCGGAGGACTGATATGAGATGTCAGAAATATTACAAACAATATAAACAGCAAGTCGTGCAGATAGCAACTGTCATGCTTTTCTTTATGATCGTATCATGCGGTACCGCTCCGATGAAAGTTCTCTATACTCTTGAGAACACTCACGAAACCAATACAAAAGATGATCCTAAACAAACGGTTTGTTCAATCGCGTTGGGATTGAATCCGGTTGATGTGTTATCCCCATATGACATAACCAAGATAATTTTTCGTCCGGATCCTCTTGAAGTTCGTTTCTACACACAAAGCCAATGGGTCAGTCATCCGGAGGAAATGTTTGCAAAGCTAATTACCGCTCGCATTGAAGATGAGAGGTTGTTTTCTACAGTAGACGCATCTGTTAATGTAACCGGTCCTCATTTGTCGCTTTTGGTTAAGGTTCATGCCGTAGAGGAGTTAGACAGAGACAAAGAATGGTTCGGCCGCCTTTCTATGAGTGTTTTTTTGACTGATGAAATGGAAGGTCAGCTCTTGTGGAGTCACAGGTTTGATGCTCAGGAAAAAACCCCAAAAGATGAGGTACGATCTGTCATAGAAGTACTTAACAAATTGTACAATCGCGAAATGGACAAGGTAGTTAAATCACTTAGAGAATTTCTATCCAACGGAGGTTGCACCTTTTCTCGTTCAGCTAATCACATTAAAAAAATAGATAACTACGAAAAAGATAGTGAGACATACGATGGCAGCTCAAATGATGAATCAAGTGAGAACTAAAGCCGCAGTTGACATGTGTTCTCAGTCCTAACAAGTCATATATTGAAAAAAAGCTTGAGTTTAATATTAACCAGGGTTAAATATTAATACATGTTACATGGTGAAACACAGAATTTTAATTCAACTTCACAATCTCATCGAGAATATGCGTATGAAGCTATTGAGCTGATGAGATTGCTTACGGCTGTTTTTTTAAAACGAAGAGGTCAGCTTGCTGCTAAAGTCGGCCTTACTGAACAGGAATGGATTCTCTTAGAAAGAATGCAAACGGAGCATTTTATGCCGTCAATGTTTGCAAAGGAGAGAGACTCGAGTCCGGCTGCTGTATCTAAAATTCTTAGAAGACTAATGGAAAAAAAAATTATTGAAGCTCAATTGAGCAATAAGGACTCAAGAAAGCGTGAGTATTGTTTGACCGCTGAAGGAAAAAAGGTGATGTCATCCCTTCGAGAAATGCGAGAGCGAGCAATTAAGAATATATGGATGACTTTTGATGAGAAAACATTGTCAACATTCTGCGATTTCGGTTCACGACTCATAGAGTCGATAGAATTGTACTCGCAAAAGGAGGAATAACCCGTCATGGGCAAGACACTTTACGAAAAGGTATTTGAAAAACACACGGTTCGAAAACTTGATTCAGGGCAGTATCAGCTTTTGGTGGGACTGCATTTGCTTCACGAGGTAACCTCTCCTCAGGCTTTTTCAATGCTTCGAGATAAGAAGCTCAGTGTTTTAATGCCGAGCCGAAATTTTGCAACGTGTGATCATATCATTCCGACCGACGATCAGTCCAGGCCTTACAAAGATGAGTTGGCGGAGGAAATGCTTACGGCAATTGAAAAAAATACCTCGGATTTTGGGATTAAATTTTTTGCTCCGGAGGACGGTGACCAAGGTATTGTGCATGTAATAGCACCCGAAAAAGGATTGACCCAACCGGGAATGGTAATTTGTTGCGGAGATTCGCATACTGCTACTCACGGAGCATTCGGTTCAATAGCTATGGGTATAGGAACCTCCCAAGTCAGAGATGTATTGGCCACTCAAACCATTCCGCAAGCAAAGCTCAAAGTTCGCAGAATAGAGGTTAACGGAAAGCTGAAACCCGGTGTTTCTGCAAAAGATGTTATTTTATATATAATTGCAAAACTCGGAGTGGAGGGCGGCGTCGGTTATGTATACGAATATGCAGGAGATACTATTGAATCAATGACAATGGATGAGCGAATGACGGTTTGCAACATGTCTATAGAAGGCGGAGCTCGATGCGGGTACATCAATCCTGACAAAGTTACCTATGATTATCTTAAAGGACGTGATTTCGCTCCCAAGGGTGATGATTGGAGTCGAGCCGCAGCTTATTGGAACTCAATACGCTCTGATGCTGATGCTGTTTATGACGATACTGTTGTATATAGAGCCGAAGACATTCCGATGATGGTAACCTGGGGAATTACTCCGGGACAGGCTGTGGGAATACACGAAAGAGTTCCTTCTCCTTCTGATTACAGCGATGCTGAGAAACCTGTAATCCAAGAGGCCTTAGATTATATGGGCTTTGTACCGGGAATGAATCTTTTGGGGCAAAAAGTAGATGTCGCATTTTTGGGATCTTGTACCAACGGTAGGTTTTCTGATTTTGAAGAAACAGCCGCATATTTAAAAGCAAGCGGTCTTAAGGTTGCTCCCGGAGTGAGAGCTCTTGCTGTTCCGGGATCGCAATTGGTTTTAAAACAACTCGTAAAAGCGGGGATAGACAAGATTTTCGAAGAAGCCGGTTTTGAATTCAGATTGGCCGGATGCTCCATGTGTTTAGCCATGAATCCGGACAAACTTAGAGGCAGAGAAATAAGCGCTTCGTCTTCAAATAGAAATTTCAAGGGGCGTCAAGGCTCTCCCACCGGACGTACCATGCTGATGTCACCTATTATGGTTGCAGCGGCAGCGGTCACCGGAGTTGTATCCGACCCGGCAAAGGTCTTTTCAATCGGTCAGAAGAACTGACGCTATATGAGGTTATACAATGAATGAGATAAAAAAAGTAAAAGGTTTGGGCATAGCGGTTAGAGGAAATGACATTGACACTGACCGAATTATTCCTGCTCGTTTTTTGAGATGTGTGAGTTTTGACGGTCTTAGGGGACATGCCTTTGAAGACGATAGGCTGCAAATTAAAGAAGCCGGCGGTGTTCATCCGTTTGACAATCCTGCATTTCAAAATGCCGAGGTTTTAGTTGGCGGCTCCAATTTCGGTTGCGGCTCTTCAAGAGAACACGCACCGCAAGCGCTTCTTCGCTGGAACAAAGGAATAAAAGCCATTGTCGCTGAGTCTTTTGCAGAAATATTTTTCGGCAACTGCACTACTTTGGGAATTCCATGTGTTACAGCTGATACAGCAACGGTCGAAAAGATCATGAAAGCAATTGAGACAAATCCGAACATCGAATTTTGTATAAACCTGGAAGAAATGACTGTTGCTTTTGGTAACGATAAAGTTTCGGTTTCGATGGTAGAAGGACCCAGACAGCAGCTTCTTCAGGGATGTTACGATCCGACCTTGGAGCTTTTAGCAGCCAAAGAAGATATTCTAAAAACCGCAGAGCAAATCCCGTATTTTTCTTGGCAATAAAAAAACGGGCCCACAAAGGGCGATGGGCCCGCTATGTCCCGGTGAAAGGAGGAAACCCCGGGATAAGAACTCACTATTTAGATTAACCTTTTATTTTATAAAGTCCAGAAAGTATTGTGTTAGCAGAGGTTTTTATTGAAAAAGCAGAGCAAGCTGTCTGTTTTACTTGGATGGTTTCTGTGCTCCAGCGCCGGTTTGCGCGCCGAACAGCTTTAGGGCTTCTTTCCATGAATATCGATTGGCAAACATCGAAACTGAGGTTGTCAGCTTTCCTTGTTTATTCAGTCCCAATGCTTCTCTCATTAAGTTTGCTGGAGAGTCGGGTGCAAAATCGGCTTCTTCGCTGTAACGAGCATTAAGAAAACCTTCCGTGTATGCTTTGTCTATGGGTAATTTGAGGGCGACTTCTTTGTTTTCTTTAACTGAAGAAAAGCCGATAGTGGAAAGATCCGACACTTTTACTCGTTCCATTTGTACATTTCCGGCTTCGGATAACAGCAAATCACCCTGTTTATTGCCGAAGAAAATATTATTGTCTATTTTGATCCATTCAAGGGGGTTGAATCTAGTGTGATCTATACCTGTAATGGTGTTGAGACCTATGATATTATTGCGAATATCGTATGAAACATTGGTCATAATTCTAACACCGTAACCCATGTCAGCCATGTCTTTGATGCGAGACCAACTAAACAAGATAGTGTTATTTGAAACTTCAACATGACCGTCTTTTTCGGTGGGCCCCTTGGGACCTTTTTTGCCTCCGGTTCCGAATATTTCAATGGCAGCCATTCGGTTTGCTACAAACACATTATTGTGAATTACAAAATTTCCTTGTTTGTGGCCGCCCTGAATTGCAAAATTGGCGCAGTTAACAAAGACACAATTTTCAATGTGAACGTCTCCGGCAGAAGCAGAGTTTTCAATCATCAGGCATCGCTCTGTTACTGTCGCGTTTTCTCCAGCAGCTTTTTGAGGAGGTAACAACAGCATTCCGGTTTCAACTCCTGCCGGTTTCCCCTCATCTTTGTGATAGGAATTGCGAACGCCGGCATCAAATATAATTCCGTCAATAGTAAGTTTTTGACCGGCTGCACTTTTCTTTAGTGTTAAGAGAGATTTGCGAGATTTCGCCGCTGATGCATTGTCCGGCTGAATAAGAGTAGGAAAGGCTGTAACGTCTCTTTTTGAAAAGTCCGAAGAATAGCCTCCGATAATAGAAACAGGTACTTTTGCTTCAAGATATCCTTTCCCTCTTAAACCGAAGTAATTTCCTTGAGCAACGCGGATGGTATCTCCGGCCGCAGCCTTGTTTAGGGCTGTTTCCAAATTTTGCATCGGTTTGTCTTTTTCACCTGAGTTGGCATTGTCACCGGTAGACATCGAAACATAATATTCTGCACCGTATGCAGTACCGGAAAGAATAATTGTCAACGCAGCCGCCAAAAATGTTTTCATTTTTTCCTCCTTGTTGAAAATAACCTGGTCTGTCGAACAACCGCAAGTTGTCATATGTTTATTGCCCAACTTTAATTCTCCAATAGACGTAAAGTCAATCAGTAGATTCAGTTGATTTTCATTTTTTTAATCTATTTGGATATATTTGCTTTGAAAACAAAATCTTGGCGACGAAAAGTCGCTGTTTAAGCAAGCAGTTTGCCAAAATGGCAATTATAGCTTGCAAAAAAACATAAAATTTATCTTAAACAGTGCTCGCTTCTTGGTTCGGTTCTTGCTATTAGCAGTTCCGATATGTTGAAGGAGACCTATATGAAGTTGTTTCCGCTCGTTGCTGCTGCTTTTGCAGCGGTTTTGTTACAAGTTGTTTCGGTAGATGCGCAATCTTTTGAATCGTCGCAAAAAGTGGAATCTCCCCAATATGGAGCTTTCGAACTCAGATTTGCTCCTTATAAGCCGGCTATTGACGAGAATCCTGCTTTGAACGGAACACCTTACCGTGACGTTTTTAAAGACGACACAATGTTTCTGTTCGCATTAGAAGTTGATTGGCAGTTTTATAGACCGCCCGGTTTGAGTCTTGGAGTAGGCGGTTCTATAGGTTTTATGCAGACTTATGCAAAATCTACAATCGCAGGTAGCGGAGAGGAATCGTCTGATTATACGGTACTGAATGTTATGCCGTTTGCTTTGTTGTTTGTAACGCGGATAGATGCGCTAGCCGACTATTTGAACATTCCGTTGGTTCCTTACTTCAAGATAGGTATGAACTGGTATTTGTGGTGGATTCTGTCAGGAGGAGAAACCGCTTCATATTCTTGGACCGATGATAATGGCGAAACTCGAACGGAAAAGGGAAGGGGAGGAACTCTGGGATGGCAGGTAGCTCCCGGGCTTGCTATTCGATTGGACGGTTTTGACAAAAAGTCAGCAAGAACCTTTGACAACGAACTTGGAATAAACCACAGCTATATTTTTGTGGAAGTTCTTTGGGCTTTTGTTGATCGTTTTGGAAATACTGATTATATGAATCTTTCTACCAATCTATTTGCTAACGCTACGATCGTAGCGGGTTTGGCTCTCGAATTCTAAACAACAGTGACCGTTTTTCGTTTGGTAATAGAATATGACGGAACCGATTTTTCAGGTTGGCAGATACAGCCTGGTCGACACACAGTCCAGGGTGTTTTGGAACAAGCACTGTTTACAATTTTGAAAGTACCGGTCCGTCTTCAGGGTGCCGGTCGTACAGACGCAGGAGTTCACGCACTTGGACAATGTGCCTCTTTTGAAGCTGAAACAGAGCTTTCATGTACAAGAATTAGAAAAGGACTTACAGCAATTGCCGGACCAAAAATATCGGCTGTAGAACTTGAAGAAGCACCTCCCGGATTTAACGCACGGTTTGATGCAATAGGAAAACATTATAGATATGTTATTTTCAATCGGCCGTCACCGTCACCCATTCTAAGAAATACAAGTTTTTTTGTTCCTCAAAAACTTAATATAGTTGCTATGCAGGAAGCAGCGGCACTTCTTGTCGGAACTCACGACTTTGCCGGATTTCGCTCTTCAGATTGTGAAAGAAAAACAACAGTCAGGCATCTGAGCAAGGTAGAGGTAAACATTTCTGACTCAATAATAAACATTGATGTTAGAGGAGATGCATTCTTAAAGAATATGGTTCGTATAATTGCGGGGACCTTGGTAGATGTAGGTCTCGGAAGACATTCCGTAAGTTCGGTTCAAGAGGCACTAGATACCGGTGACCGCAAGCTTGCGGGAAGAACCGCACCTGCTTTGGGACTTACCTTGATGTCAGTCGAATACCCTGACGGCTGGATTAGAAATCGATAAGTTGAGTTAACTATTTGGATAAGGATGCTACTGCTGCTGTGCTCATATCTTCGTCAGCAAAATAGAGTCTAAGAGCAACACCGTTTTGTTTTGGTGTTGTTATGAAGCGGGGAAGTTCTCCATTAACATAGACAATAAATCTCGCACCGCTTTCTCTTTGTATTGACTTTATAGAGCGAACCTGCGGATTCTCTTTTCCGTCTTCCATCCATCCCTCTTTTTTTACAAGTCCTCCGGGAACGTCTACAACTACACCGTTGGGTTCTCTTACACGATAAGCGGTAGCGTATTCCACAGGCCATTTGGTCGGAAGAAGCAAGTTTATTTCGCCTTCTGACAATGCTTGTTCGTCTTTTTCTTCTGCAACGGTCTCTTGTTTTTCTGTCGGACTATTGACTTGATTAGCTTGCGGTTCATTTTTTTGCGCAGATGACTCGATTAATCCTGCTGTCAGCGGATTGGGTCCTGTTGAATATGTACTGTCTTGAATAGTTGAAGAACTTGCAATAGCGGTATTTTCTTGAATCGTCTCAGCCGCCTTCTCAACAAGATCTTTATCTACTGATTCAATCGTTCGGTCCAAAACCATTACGCCTGTTTCCATTTTGGGTAAAGTCGAAGCCGTTGCAATAGAGTCAACAGGTCTATTCCCGGGTAATATACTTGCTACTTTGTTCTTTACATCATCTAAGTTTATTACACCTGCTTTTTCAAACAGATAAAGTGAAGCAAAAACCATTCCCAGTACAAATGCGCCCACCATGTGGCGAGCCATTTTAAACCGACGTTTGGTACTCTGTCGAAACTCCAATTCCTCCGGCGGCAAAAGCTCTCCGACGGCCCATTGCGGTTCATCAGATGCTGTCGAAGATGAGGTCGTTGAGTATTCTTCATCTCTTCGTTCCGTTGTCGGGCCTGTTTTTCTTTGTTCATTTTTATTTTCAGTTGAACTTGAAATTTCTGCGATAAAATCAGCCCAGGAGCCTTCGGTTTTTTCATTGGGCTTAGCCGCAGAAATTTGAGACGGCAATGAAGCTCCGATTGATAGTTCTCCTGTGTCTTCACAGGGAGGGTCTATAGCTGTTTTAACAGCGGCGAGCAAAGACTCCGATGTTTTTGCAACAACTGTGGGACGAGTTCCTCTTGTTCTAATAGACAATCGGAGCCTTGGAAATCCGGTTTCCGGATCATCTTCAACTCCAATCCTGTGAATTGAACCGATATTCAAGTTCGCAGTATCGCCGAATTGTACCGGAATATCGACTTCAAGCGCGGGAAAGGGACAAACCAAAGATACCCCTCGGGCGGTTTCTTGATCCATCAGGGTGTTTACTGACATCTTTTGACCGTCTACCTTTAAACGCACTAAGTTTTCCGGACGCTTAATTTCAATACTTTGCGAAGAGCTCATGATTTCC
This sequence comes from uncultured Myxococcales bacterium, assembly GCA_964458775.1. Lineage (GTDB taxonomy): Bacteria > Myxococcota_A > Polyangia > JAAYKL01 > JAAYKL01 > CAYWLQ01. The sequence goes on from CAYWLQ010000003.1 coordinate 45,196, forward strand.
TCCATGGCAAAAATCGCCTTCTAAGCTGTGTATACCATGGTAGTTTAATGTAGGCAAAAAAACTACATATTTTTTTTTGCAATTATAATTGCCTGTAATTATTGGTTAAAACAAGCGGATTTGGGGGGGGAGAAGAAAAAGGAGAGATTAGTCGATCATTTTTTCTAAAGCAGACAGGTCAGGAAGCTCGTCAAGTGCAGGCTGAAGCACTATTTCAATTCTTCGGTTTTGAGCTTTTCCCTCTTCCGTGTTGTTGTCTGCGGCGGGCTGTGTATCAGCATAGCCGGCTGCTGAAATATTGGCATCGGAAACACCGTTGTCTATTAAGTGCTTAACCACTGAAACAGCTCTGGCCGAAGACAAATCCCAGTTTGATTTAAATCTTTTGTTTTTAATAGGAACATTGTCTGTATGTCCGGCCACTTGAAAAGTTCTTTCTTTAATATCCGCAAGTATTCCGGCAACCTGAGTCAATGCTTCAGAACCCTCATCAGAAAGCTTATCGCTGCCGCTTGGAAATAGAATGGCGGAAGCCATTTCCACGATCATTTTATTATTTACAATCTTAATCTTAAGCTTTCCTGATTCCACCATTGATTTAAATTGAGAAAGCATTTTTTGAAAGGTTTCGAGTCTCTTTTTTGCTGCTGCAGCCAATTTTGCGTTTTCAGAGCTTTCTCCTGAGAGTTGCTCAATGCTTTTCTGAAGTTGTGCAATGGTTGCTTCCAGCACCTTCTTTTCGCTTTTCATTCCTGATAGTTCTACATCAGCATTTGCTAACCGGTCTTGAGCCTGTGCTAATTGTTCTCTTAGGGATGCTGTGTCTGCGTCGTATTTTTCTTGTGGAACGCCGCATCCTACAAGTAGCGATATTGAGAGCACCCAAAAAATACCAATGATTCCAAATCTCATGTTAACTTCCTTTCTTCTTTTAAAAGCTAAAAACATTTGCGCAGATGATACCCCATTTGACGCAATAGGCAATGCACAAAAAAATTCTAATCATGATGTCAATCGACCTTGCTTAGGATGCATAAGGAACAAGGCGCGCTAAAATAATTCAATGGATGATCGAGAGCCCTTCAGTTTGAACTAACAGAGGGATTCAAAGAGAGCGGTATTGCCGAAAAAGTATAAAAATGAAATCTATTCGGACGAGGATATAGAAACGGCAAGAATTATTCAGAGTCTGTTTTTGCATTCTCCCGCAAATGCGCGAGAATTGTTGATAAGGTTATCATCTCTAGACCTCTCGTTGATAAGAAGCGTGATCATTGATGAATTGGAAGCCGGTCATCTTGATGAAAAACAAGGTGCTTTGGTTGTTGCTGTATTGGATTTAATAGGTATCGGTGCGGAACGCCACAGACTCATGTCTATTGTAACCGATGATGAGTGTGAAGCATATATTAGAATATTGGCAGCGATGTCCTTGATATCGTATGACCCTAGTATTATGAAATTCTTAGCTTCAGATGTAGGAACCGCTATTATAAATGATATAGTTGAAAAAAACCTTGCAGATATTCTTACCCTTCAACAATCGAATAGAATGGCGGACATTGTTTTTAGACTATTAAAAAGTAGAAGAAGAGACAGTTCTTCTATAGCATTGTTGAATCGCATTGAAGCATGTCGCATAGGTCTCGGCATTTCTTGTGCTGAAATGTATGCGTATTGCATAGATGCACCCGGTCTTTATTTTGTAAGAAACAAAATTCTTGAGTTCTTTATAGAAGAAGCGTCTGACGAAGGAATTGCTTTCTTGGAAGCCTCAAAAACTCAAGAACTTGGTGTTGACGAAAAACTCATTCAAGCAGCTTTGTTGCGATTGCGAAGTACAAGAATAGACGATAGAAGATGCAAGAGAAAGATAAAAGGTAAAGGCTTTATAAGCAATTGCGATGCTGACGGAGGATATATTGCTGTCGGTATCTTTGAGAATCCTGATCAAACTGTAAGCGTATCAGAACTGTACATGAATGTTATGGGAGCAATATGTGACGGTGTGCTTCATCCGAGATTGAGTCCTGTGTCAGCTGAAGCTGTGGTAAAGAGTATCTGTAAGGAGTCAGGTTGCTTTTTTGTTGAGGTTTCAATAGAGGAATGTGCTGCTGCTATTATTGACAATCCACAAACACCGTTGACAGCGCTTTGCCATGGAGATGATGAGTTAAAGAGAGCAACTCTAAGATTTTTAGAAGCATATCCAATTGAAGAGTTTTCAAAGTTTTCTTTTAATCTTGTATCAATAACCGAGGAATCTGTTACCTCACTTCTTAATCGTCAAGAATATATTGATACGTGGATTTTTGACGTCTCAGATTTTGAATCAGAAAACATACCTTTACCCAACAACGCCGGACCGGACGATCAATGGATTTCACAAGCAGTAGAACGAATTGCTTCGTCTGGAAAACATAAAGAAATTGCTGCAATGGCGGAACATATGTCTAAGTGGCATGCCTGGAAAGGGGAAACAAGGCTTGCAAATCTCGCCGCGTCTTTAGCTGAAGAAATAAGACTATCTCCTGTCGACAGCTTTTTAATCAGATCTATGCTGGAAAGATCATGTATGCAGTAGGTAGAACTCGATTGGTCCGTTAATTTTCATGAATCAGTAGATACAGAATCTTTATTGTGATATCAAAATTGTAGAAGTAAATATAACGGATTATAAGATGACAAAACAATTAAATTTTATTTGGATATGGAGTACGATAACTTTATTGACCTCGACAGTTGCTGTTTCAGAAGAACAGGACACTTCGGTCGGACCGAAGAAGCCTGAAGGCGTTAGTGCACAATCTGAAAATGCAACGTTACTGACTCTTAAACAGTGTGTTCGTAAAGCATTGCAAAACAGTGCTAAGCTTAAAGCAGAAAGAGCGAGACTCACGGTTTTCGAGGAGCAGCAGGAACAACTATGGTGGCTGCCGTTTTCTAATTTCAATTTAACAGCCGGATTTACAGTTGTTCAAGATAACTGTGCCAGGCTGTCCGAAGACGGAGCTGTTACGGCATGTGAAGGGAATGACAATATCGGTTCGGTAAACGACTGGAAAGATAAGAAATGGGGTCCCAGTTTTCATGCGTCTTTTAACGGAGCAATTCCCATACCTTCATCGAGAAAACTTTGGCATGGTAAAAGGGCGCTGGAAGGTGCACGAGGTGCAAAAGAGGCTATGTATAAAACTTTTGAGCATCAAATTGTATTTGACGTTCATAGGGCATACCATGCACTCATTGGAGCAAGAGAAATGCACTACACGCTCATCGAGGGCCGAAAGCATCTAAAAAAGGCTATTGAGAAAGTTGAGGAAAATCTAGAAAACCAAGAAGGCACGGATACGCAAATTGACCTGGTAAAACTAAAAGTATTTGATGCCAAACTCGATGCAATGGAACAACAGGTTCTTCAAATTGAGAAAACAGCTCTTGCAGGCTTGAATTTTTTGGTGGGCACGGACAACAATCGTCGCATAGATATTGCAGATACTCCGCAAGAACCTATTGATATTAAGTTGAAACCTTTGGATGACTATAAAAAGACAGCCGTTGAGTCTAGACCTGAGTTTGAGGCACTTAGAAAGGGCATTAAAGCACTCGAAAATAAATTAAAGATTTACAAGTCCGATTTTGCTCCGGATTTTGCGCTGACTTTCTCTTTTAGAAAGGGATATACACCTGGTGTAGAAATGGATTACAACAACGGTTCAACGCCCTTTATTTTCAGCAACAGTTATAATTACGGAAGTATTGTGCCGGGGCTTTTTCTTGTAGGCAAAATGCCGCTTAATTTTGGAGTAAAAGTTCATAAGGTTAGAGAAGCAAAAGCTGAAATTCAAGCGCTGGCTTCAGATGAGAAGTATGCAATGGAGGGTATTTTACTGGAGGTTGAGACTTCGTATATTGAAGCAGAGTCGTTGCAAGAAGCAGTAAAGGCGCTAGATAAGTCAAAGCGACTCGCCAAGGGATGGCTGAATGCAGCGGTTCAAAATCAAACCGTGGGAGTGGGTTCGTCCAATGATTTAAAGGACGCGCTCAAAGAGTTTTTCGGTATTGTTGCCGAATACCATTTAAGGATCAGTGAACTCAACACTGCTGTCGCCAAGCTGGAAAAAGCAGTCGGCAAAACTGTATTGCTGCCTCAGTCGGAAACCTCTGAATAAAAATAACAAACACTCCCTTTGCAACTGTGATTATCACGGTGACTTGTACATCGAAAAAAAATATATTGAATACTGACATAACGCTGTCAGCAGCACTTTTGTATGCTCTCCTTAGAACACGAGAAGTTTGTTTTTACAGACTGTTCTCCTTAAAAAAAGGAAAAAAAGATGAGAGTTAAAAAAAGTGTACCTCTGATAATTACAGACAAAGTAGAAGAGCAGAAAAATTTTTACTGTGAAAACTTTGGATTTCACCCTCTCTTTGACAACGGGGACTATCTGGCTCTTGCATCGAATGACGGAAGCTGCGAAATTGCTTTTATGAAACCGTGCAAAACAGAATCGACAGGAGAAAAAATTAATTCGCCTAAAAGTCTTATCTTTTGTTTTGAAGTTGATAACACAGATGTCGAGTATGCACGTCTTTGTAAAAAGGGAATAGAGTTCATTCAAGTCCCTCAGGATAATCCGTGGGGAGACAGAAGTGCAATTTTGTCGGATACTATCGGCATCAGCATATATATATACAATGCTATTCCCATGACCGAAGAATTTTCTCAATTTGTAAAGGAGTAGAATGCGTCGCGCAGATCGCCTTTTTTCTATTGTTCAGATTCTGCGAAACCGCAGTTTAACCACGGCCAAGTATCTGGCGGAAATTTTGGAGATATCTGAAAGAACCGTTTATCGGGATATAAGTGACCTGCTTTGCTCGGGAGTGCCTGTTATGGGCGAAGCCGGGGTGGGATATAGACTTGATAAGAGCTACAATCTACCTCCTCTAATGTTTACCAAGGAGGAAATTGAAGCCCTTGTTTTGGGAGCCGGCATCGTTAGAAGTTGGGCGGATCGAAATTTGGCTCGTGCAGCGGACCAGGCTATTTCGAAGATCGAAACCGTGCTGCCTCCTGTATTAAAGAACCGCATTAACAACACGCCCTTGTTTGCTGTTAACTTTGCTCCGGATCAAAAACTGTCAGATCGACTAGTTCAATTGCGTGAAGCGGTTAACAGCATGCAAAAAATCAAGCTTATCTATATAAGTGCCAAAGAAGAGAAAACAAAGAGAACGGTCCGGCCGCTTTGTCTTACCTTTTTTGCTCCGATATGGATGCTGACGGCATGGTGTGAGCTGCGCAAGGCCTTTAGAAACTTTCGTTTAGACCGAATAGATAACATTGCTGTTTGCGACATTCGATTCAAAGAAGAAAAAGGCAAAACGCTCAATGACTATTTAATACAGATGAAGACTGAAAAATAATGTGCGAGAAGTAGGAGAAGTATTAATATAGGTTGTTTCTTAAAAGCGATGTGAAATAGGATATACCGTAATGAAGAGAGCGCTAAAGAGAATCTCGGATATCTGGATTGCAGAGGCAACCGTATTAGCTGTGATAGCGATAAATGCGGTTGCTATGCTTGTATCTTCTCTTTTTGAATGCGGCACAGTTTCACATTCGGTATGCAACAATATAGATGTCGCGTGCGTCGTCTTTTTTATTATCGAAACCCTGATCAAAATAAACCGCAAAGGAATACACGGCTATTGGAAGTCTAATTGGAACAAATTTGACTTTATTATCGTACTAATGAGCCTGCCCGTCTTTGTTGAACACTTTATAGAAATCCAAGGTTTTGGAGTTGTTCTTATCTTTCGACTTGGAAGACTCTTCAGGCTCTTCAGACTCCTAATGTTTGTTCCCAATATCGAACATATGGTTAACGGAACGGTTCGTGCATTAAAGGCTTCAATAGGTGTTTTTATTGCGCTGTTGCTTTTCAATTTAATTTTTGCCATCGGAGCGACCATTCTTTTCGGCCAAATAGCACCTGAGTATTTTGGAAATCCCTTTTTGTCTATATATTCAACCTTTAAAGTTTTTACGGTGGAGGGCTGGTACGATATTCCCGATTTGATAGCAGAAAGAGCAAACAGTGATCTGCTGATAGTTGTAGTTCGTTCCTACTTTGTAATAGTGGTACTAGTAGGCGGAATTCTAGGTCTTTCTCTCGCCAATGCGGTGTTTGTCGATGAAATGACAATGGATAACACCAAAGAACTCGAAGACAAAATAGACAAACTAATTACAGAGATGATCGAAATTAAAAAATCTATAAATTCTTCGACACGGTCACAAGACGAGCAAGAGCATACCTAGGGGCTAGATCATACAGGAACCTTTGTTTTTTGCGGGGGAACTCGAACGGGTTTCCCATCGAAAGCCTGAATCAGATCGGTTCCGGTTTCGGCGGCTATTTTTTCGGCGCGCTTTCGAGCACGTTTGAGCGCGGTAAGAGCGGCTTTAGTTCCTGTTCAAACCGACTATTTAGATTCCTAAGTCATGGGTGTGCTCTCCGTAGTCAATGATTATCGACTATATTGGCCGCCCATATTACCAATCGCAACTCACTGTCGTCGATAACGCTGTATTCAGGAATCCGTCCGGACATTTTTTGACTTTCCGCCAAAATAATCGGTACGCCGTCCCCTCTTCGATCCATTAAAAACGTGCGGCCCAAAGCATCAGCCGGGTCTACTGAACAGCGCGCCAGTAGAGAGACTATCAATTCGTTCCGACTGTATTGGCGCATGCTCATGCTTTCCGGTGTAAGCGTATTGGCAAGCCCGCCGGGAACGTACAATTCCAGCCGGTCTTTGAACATATGGAGCCGTATGCGAGCACCGGCCATGGAATAGTCACGGTGGGCAACGGCATTGACCAGCGCTTCAAACACAGCTCTTTCACTAAACTGTGAAAGCTCCCTTCGACTTTGACCTTTCACAGCGCGTATCTGCTGATTGCGACGCACAAAATGTAAAGCTTCCTTAACTTGATTGTCGAGGGTGCCCCCAAAATCGCGCGCATCATTTTGGTAATTTACATCTGCCCGTTCCCCTGCATAACTGACCGCCTGAATTTGCGCATGGGACAAACGTTGTTGAGGGTCGTTGCTGCATAGGAGAACGCCGCCGACTGTCAGACGCAAGGTTCCATCATCATCGTCGGCAACAATCCGCAACTTTCGCAGCAAAGTTTCATCAGCACCGGCATTGTCCCTTAGAAAACGACTTGCCAGATCTGAATTGAGATCTGTTATTTCGCTGCCGGATACCACGGTTTCGTCGAATCGAATTACCCGACTTTGACTGCGTTCCTGGAACAAACGGGCGAGCACCTCAGGCTGCATTTCTCTTTTCGAGCTGCCGATACGGCGAAAGTATCCTCCCGGGCTTTTGTGAACAAACAGGCTCCTGTCCACTTCCACAGTGATAACCGGCACAAGCTTTCCGCTCGAATCGGACAGCTCCAGCTTTCGAATCATTGTATCCAACGGCGGTTTAATAGAATCGTTGCATACCTCGCGAACCCAACCCTCGACAACATCGAGTCGTTCGATCGGTATGCCGAAAATTTCACGTGTCTTGTCATCAACACCCAACACAAGTGTACCTCCGCGACCGTTTGCAAATGCAGCTAGCTCATCCGCAAAATCATCCCGATTGGGGGCTTTTACACGATCTCCCGCCAACAGGACTTGCTTCAATTCCAGACCGGAATCTTCGCCGAGGCGGATTCGTCTATCCAAACTGTCTTTATTATTCATGGGTCGAATCTCCAGACTTCATAATTCGCCTATAGCGCATCTCGAATGCCTGCGCGCCGCCTTCCATGACACGACAGATTTCGTCTCTTACTTTTCTTTCCTGTAGACCGCCTTCGCATCCGATGTGCGTGGTTCCACCGCCGGGAACGAGTGACACGATCTGCTCCGCATCCCCATGTACCACGACGTTTGGATTGTGGGTTACCACGATAATTTGTCGCTCGGATTTTGTCTCTCGAAGGCGTCGAACTACCAGTCCGTAAATCAGCGTGTTGTCCAAATCGTCCTCGGGCTGATCGAGAATGATCGGCTCTTTGCCATATCCAAGGACAAACGCGAGCAATGCAGCGGTTTTCTGTCCCGCAGAACCCTGTTCGATGGGCCTCCAAGCTCCACTTGATGTGGGCTCCTTGAATTTGACAGATACAGAGTCCTCCGGAAGAAACAGCGCAAGGCGATCCAGCCGTTCCGGTTGGGTTTTCTGAAGTGCGTTTGCAAATCTGTGGTCTTTTACGCTCCATCCTTGGCGTTCATCAGAAACGAACGCATTCATTTTTTGAATGATCGCATCCAATGATTCATAGCTCCACGGTTGTTGATTCGTTGAAATTTGGTTTGCAAGTGAATGATAGTCCTCTTCAAATTTCGCGGAAAACCCAAGGACACCTCTGAGAAATTGTTTAATAGTCTCTGTTGAACAAGACCCGCAGTACTCGACATCAACTCGGATCAGCTCACTTGTGCTGTTGCTGATAAGCGATTTACGTCGTGCGGTAAGACTTTTGCGCGTTTCTCTATATCGGCTGAGTACATTCTTCGCTTCTTTGTCTATTGTCTCAGCATTTGCACGCTGCTTTTCGAGACCGGCAATCTCCGTTTCGAGGCTCGCCGCCCTTTCAAGCAGCTCGCGGTATTCGTCAGGGCTTCCGATACCGGCACTTTCCAATTGCTCGGATACCTCCTGAAAAGCCGATTCGCTCGCGTGTACCGTCTCTCGCCAGACCGCCATATCCGCACCCGCCAGTATGGTTTCGATAGTTGTTTTTGTATCCGCGATTTTTTGTACGACAACGGATTGCAAATCCATGACCACGGCGCGTGTAGCACTGTGCGCATTTAAAAGGGCGCGTATCCCAGGCGTATCCTCTTGTTCACCGCCGAGGTCGATATCTGCGGCCGCCAGCTCTTCGACCGATTGGCTGACACGCTCAATGCCTTCCATCGTGGTCTCAACGATAGCTGACCAAAAACCATCCAGGCGTCTTCGCTTTCTGTATTCTCCGAGAACTTGGGCATGGCCGCCTTGCTGCAATAGCAAGAGCTTGCGTTTCACGTCTTCCAAGATTGCTTTTCGTCCAGGAATATTTGAAGCCGACGCCCTCAATGAACGCGCATCGGCCCGCAAAGAGAGATATCGATTTTCGAGCTCTTTGAGTGTCCTACGAAGTTCGACACCGCGAACCTCCTCGCTGTCGTCGATAACAGTAAGCAGCGCATCGGGATCAAGCGCCAACTGAAAAAGCTGTTTTTGACTGTAGATTCGAACAGGAAACCGTTCCCATACATCTCCTTCTTCGATGACTCTTTCGTTTTTTTCACATCTGACAATAGCCGGAACAATTCCCTGTTGGTCCCACGTGACAACAAAACGCTCGCCGTCTTTTCTATAGAGAACTTCGACCACGGTATCCGGCGTCAGCAATCCCTCGTCCATGCGCCCGGTCGGCACACGCACGCGCTTTTCATATGCGTCTCTCAGTGAATCTTTATCCTTCTCGCCGAGCTCGTTTTCACGCCGAAGCGCCGCTCGAATGAGGTCGACGGCGGTGGATTTGCCGGCGCCTCTACCGCCGATAATACTGCTCAACCATGGGTTGAATTGGATTTTTAAAGGACTTTGACGCCCCATGAATTTCGCTTTGGACACCGAGACACTTTCGATAACGCAAGATGCATGTCGATTTGGGTCGGAAGACGCCAACTGCAAAGATGCATTGCCGTCGAGGAGAGAAAGCCGAAGCCCCTCGATATTTGGGGTCGTCATCTTTACCCAAGTAAACCGTCGGCCCATTTCCGCTAACCGATGGCTGTCCGATCCGTGCAGCTGCGGAATTACTCGTTTGATTTCAGGTCGACTTCCATCCAACCATGTTGTATCGGTTGGGAAGGCCGGAACCGGCTCGACCTCCGCAGCAAGCAATCGCCGATGACACAATTCCTTGATACGCTGTTGGCCGTCGTGTTCTAGAAGACCGGAAGGCTTGTTGATGTGGGCTCCGATCACCAGAACATCGTCCCCGCCGATATCGAAGAGCTGTTCCACACTAAGAGACGACCGCGCGGCTTGTTCACCGCGAGAATCTACCGGGACGTGTGCTTTGGACAGCAGGTCATCCACATGCGAAGCGGCGCAGACCGGATCGAAAATAAACAGTAAGTGCGTTCCGTCGCAAGCTGTCAGCTCAACGCCGGGAAATATCACCGGTGCGCCTTCAACTTCTACCGCTGCCGATTTCAGTGGGTCGATTCCGGCGCTCGTGTTGTGATCGGTTACGGCAATCGCGTGAAGCCCCGCGTCGCGGGCCGCCTCAACCCATTTTTTCCAGTCCTTTGCATTTCTGTCTTCCTCCGGCATGAAATCATAGGATGCGAAGGTGTGCGCATGTAAATCTATTTTCCACCATCTAGACCCCGGCCAATTCCATGATACAGTCATTGCTTGTTACCTCCGTCTCTAAATCGTGGTAAACTGAGGAATTTGCTGTACTATCAGGTCTTGTCTCCCTCGCTTTTTTCAATGAAAACACCTCTTCGCATCGGTATCCAAGACTAAAACTGAAAGTCACAATCTCAACTTATCGTAAACGGGAAAAATCGTCCAGACAAAGACTTTTGAGATTGATTGATTTACTTTCTGTTAAGAGCGGCTGTTGCAAAAAAAAAATATTAATAACAGTTATGGGTAAAGACAAGATTTTACAGGGTTTTCAAGAGGTTATAACTAAACTCAATACAGCCTACATACCGCGAGAACAGAGCTTTATTTAACTTTTGCATTACCGACAAAGATAATTCAAACAACTCAAATTGAGTGATTGAGAAGTTGCTTTTACCCTGGTACCTTTCGCTTTATGAAATCGGATTACTCAGAAATAATATCTTCTAACTGTTATGTAGAAATCAATACAGACAACCTTGCTCACAATGCTTCGATCTTTCGGGCTTTGGCGGGTAGTGAGCGCAAATTGGCTGCTGTGGTTAAAGCTAATGCTTACGGACACGGCATGGTTGAGACCGCAAAAACTCTTGTTAATGCAGGAGCGGACTGGCTTGCTGTCTTTTCTATAGAAGAGGGTTTGATTCTGCGAAATGGCGGAATAGACCTCCCTATTCTTGTTCTCGGTCCTCCTTCACCGGGGCGCATTCTTGATGCTGTACATGCCGATTTGAGACTTACGGCGGCTTCTCCTGACACGGCATTACGTATTGCAGAGTATAGCAGGGGGCGTGCTGCGGTTCACCTAAAAATAGAAACAGGAACCAATCGACAAGGGCTAAGGTCTGAAGAACTGATTTCTACAGCAAAGGCTCTTGCTGATAAAGGTGTGTTTATAGAAGGTGCCTACACTCATTTTGCCGACATAGAGGATACCACCGACCATGCTTTTGCCGAAACCCAACTGTCTGCTTTTAAACTTGCGGTGGATACTTTAAGACAAGAAGGTCACAAGATTCCCATACCCCACACAGCATGTTCTGCTGCCGCTATTTTGTTTCCGGATACCTATTTTCAAATGCTCCGCGTAGGTATTGCGCTTTACGGACTTTGGCCCTCTCGCGAAACCAAGGTGTCGGCAAAAATGTTGGGGCGTAACGACATGGATTTGAGACCCGTAATGTCGGCCAAAACCTATGTTTCGCAAATTCACACAGTGGAAAAAGGTCAGTATGTGGGCTACGGGCGCTCTTTTAGAACCACCAGAGATACCAGAATAGCTGTTTTGCCTGTCGGCTATGCGGACGGATATGACAGGGCATTATCAAATAGGGCGCATGTATTAATCAGAGGTGTCAGAGCTCCAGTGCGAGGAAGAATTTGTATGAACCTTACCATGGTAGATGTAACCGACATAGAAGATGCTGTTACGGGTGATGAAGCGGTTCTTTTGGGCAGTCAAGGAAAGGAGCTGATTACCTCCGAATTTTTGGCCGAAACCGCCGGAACCATCAACTATGAAATAGTTACACGCATAATGCCTCATGCCGAACGAGTGTTTAAATAAAAACAATTACAGTCGCTAAATTGCGAACATGACCTTATTCGCGCTATTATGTCTGTGTATGAAGGGAGGCTATATTATGTACAAACGGCAATTTGCCTTTTTATTTTGTGTACTTGTCTTGGTCGGACTTGTCGGAAAAGTTGAGGCTGCCAGTCCTGATGAGTGGAGAAAAACGGAAGAAAAAGCTGACACTGATGTACGAAAACTTGAACTTAGACAGAACTACACAGGCGTTACTCCAGGTAAAGGCAATAATCTTCCTCGGGTTGAAGAACTAAAAGGACGTTCAGAAGCTTGGGTTACCTGGCCGGGATTCATGCTTATGGAAGACGGCGGATCTAGGATTTTCGTGCAGGCCACTGAGTCATTGAAATATATAATCAAGGACAAAGGAACTGTTATTATATTATCTTTAAGAAATGCCAAAGTTCATCTCACCAACAACAGAAACCCGCTGGTAACAACTCACTTCAATACACCGTTAAAAAGGGCTTATATAAAGAAACGCAAAAAAGAGATTCAATTGGTAATGGAACTTAAAGTTTCTATTAATCCGCAAATAAGTCGAATGACGGATAATGACGGGTATCACTACATGTTTATTGATTTTCCGCCCGGTGAATACCCGATAGCAGATTCCGGTTCACAACGACCGACCTTTTCTGACGGTTCATCAACTGACGAAACCCCGCCGGCAAATTTCTAGTATAAAGCTATTTGTTATATAACCAGGTGCGGAAATATTAGTCTTTTTTCTTTTCAGCGGCGCGGCGGGTTTCGAGTTCGTCTACAATCTGCTTCATTTTCTTTTCGTTAAGCGGATAGACTATCATTGCTATTGTGGCCAGTGCGGCTCCGATTGCGGGAATCCAGCTCATCATCGACTTGAGGCCTTGCAACGTTGTGGTATTTTGATCGGCATTTGCTTCGTACCCGAACCATGACAACAAGGCTCCTCCCAGCATTCCTCCTACGGTCCAACCAAGGGATTGAGCTAGAGATGATGCGGACATAACAAGACCAGTTGCTCGACGACCGTCTTTCCATTCAGAATAGTCAACTGCGTCTGTGTACATAGCAAAAACCAACGGAGTAGTCGGTCCCATAAAAACGCTAACCAAGGTTTGAAGAATAAATATGGTTAGAATGGCATCGGGCGGAATCCAGTAGTAGATGATTGTCAAACCGGCCGAAAGACCCATCAGTACAATATAAGCGACCTTTTTGCCCAGTTTCTTGGTCATCGTTCCGGTAAGAAGGATCGTTCCCACTATGGCTGCAATCATGCCTATGCCGTTAAACCATCCCATAAGAGTTTCAACGCTTCTTACAGCACCGAAGAGCGGTTGCTCACCGACATAGTATTTAATGTAGAAAGCAGCAGTGGCGTTTCTCATTGATACATAAGAGAGGGTGAATAATCCCAACAAGAAAAGAATAAGCCATGGAACATTTGTAATAATATTCTTGATGTCTTGAAGTAGGTTTGTCTCTTGGTTTGCCGGAGGTTTGATGCGCTCTTTTGATGTTGTATAAGTAATAAACCAAAGAACTACGGATAGAGCGGCAAACAACCCCATAGCAAGCATATACCCTTGTTGACTGGCGGCTTTTTGAGCTTCCTGTGTAACCGCTCCGTCCATTCCGCCGAGCATTTTTACCATATTAGGCAAGAAAAAGGCTATTACAGCGCCGGCACTGAAAGCTCCTACAAATCTAAACTGAGAAGCACTCGCACGCTCAATCGGATCAGGCGAAATTACACCCAACAATGAAGAATAAGGAATATTAATACCGGCATAAAGTAAGCCGAATGCTAAATAGGTAACATAGGCATAAATGAGTTTTCCGTCTGACGCTAAATCAGGAGTAAAAAAACATAGAGCGCCCACAATACCGTAGGGAACAGCCAACCACAAAATAAACGGTCTAAATTTCCCCCATTTGGTTTCTGTTCGGTCTGAGATAACACCTACAACGAAAACGGCAACACTATCAAAAGAACGAATAATGCCGAACATGGCGGCAACAGCCACAGCACTGAGTCCAAAAGTATCAGTGTAAAAAATTGTTCCGTAAAAGATAAACGTCATCCAAAATAAGTTGGATGCGAAATCACCTCCGGCATAGCCTGCTTTTTCTTTAAAACTGAGCTTAATTGCATCTGTGTTCATAAATACACCTCTCCAATCAAAAAAATTGTAGACCGATAATCGGTTTGGAATAATACAAGAACTTGAAAATATTTAAAAGTCATTTAGTATTAAATGATTATCTCTTAAGAAAAATTTGATAACCTGCTTAACACAGATTTAAAGTCAGTAATTTGTTTGAAAAACTGATTTGAAAAAACAATCACTTGTTTGAATTTTCAAGTGAGTCTTTCATGGAGGTCAAATATGAAAAAAAACATCGTTTCTTTGTACATGCTGTTTTTGATATTCTGTATTTTCAGCTGTGACAGCTCAGATGAAGATGAGAGGGGAGCATGTGCGAGTACAAATGCCATTCTTAATGAGTGTGTCGAAAACCGTCCGGAAGATGAGTGTTTGGAAAACAACGAGAAACAATTGAACGGAGGAAGTTGGTCATGGCACAAAGGAACATCATGTTCCAGTCTCGGTTACACAAAGCTCTGCAATTACTCATATATTCGTCCAAGTGACTCTTGTCCGTATTGATTTATGACTACAAAGAACGATAATTGTCTTTTCCTATGCGTATTTTCTGTTCAAAAAGTATTTGATTTCGCCCTCTTTGGTTAGGGGGATTATTTCATTACGATAAAATGCCATTATCTTTTCAGGCTGAATAAGTCTTCTTACGGATGGATTTATATGTCCCTGAATATGTTCGACTTTCTCGGCAACGCGGTTAAGAATGTGTTCTTCTACTTCGGCTCTGGTAAGAGCCTTCATCAATCCTTCTCTATCATTTGTTTCTGCCATACCTCGATACTTAGTCGGATCAGATTGATATTTGGCTTCGGCAACATTGAGAGCCCCAAAATGAATTCTTCTCGCAACTGCCTGAAGTGCCATTACATCGTGTTCTACAGAAGAACCGTAGTGACCGTCTTCTTCTATCGGACAGATTTCCGGAATCAGCTTTAGATATGCCGGTAATATTTCATTTGTCATGCTTATGAGATCGTAACTGTCAATCATCAAACCGGTATTTACCGATTGAATTTTGCGCTTAGGTGCTGAAAGATTTTTTGAAAAAGGGCGTTCTTCGGGAACAGTAAACCGTCCGAATACTGAATCGGTTTCCTCGTGCATGCGAAGTCTTATTTCAAGGAGACTTTTGTCTCCGGCACCCTCAAAACCGCTTAGGCCGGGTTGATAAACCGTTAAATTCGCAGCCGTTTGGGCTCTGTTCATCAGCGTAAATATTATGGTTTCTTCCAGGCCTTCCAAAACCGCTGCTATTTGGGCCAAATCGAATTTTCCGTTGTGATGTATAGGTTTTATGACAGAATTCATTGTTTTCTCCAAAACAGTTTTGTTTATAATAAGCTTTTTGTCGTAAAAAGCGACGCTTTTGCGAAGCGCCTTTTGTCAAAAATAATTATTTCCTGAACGATTGTTCAATCTAAATTTTGCGTTCATTGTTTCTTTATGCTAAAGAATTTGAAATATATGTAAACACTCCATATCGACAAAGGAGAAGTGTATTATGTTGCGAATTCAAAACGACAAAAGAAACACTGGTTCCTATTCTATAAACCTGTCGATATCGAACAAAAGTGTAAATGTTAAAAATCTTAATGATTTTTCGCAAACAAAATCATTAAATGAAAACGATTCGTCGCTTCCGACACTTCTTATTGTAGATGACGATGAAAATATCCTTAAAGTAGCTCAACGTATGTTAGCCGGTGCTTTTAGTATAAAGACTGCTAAAAATGCTGTCGAAGGAGCTCGTTTACTGAAAGAAAATTACTTCAATGCTGTTTTAACCGATTTTAACATGCCTGACCGAAACGGTTTGTGGCTGTTGGATATTGCGCGAAAAAGCAATCCGCAAATTAGGCGTGTTTTATTTTCCGGTGACGGTCCGGCAGATATTTCCGAACACATGCAATCAGGACTAATCCACAAGTTTGTAGCAAAACCTTCCGGTAAAAAAGAGCTGACAGCTGCGCTAAAATATTATGACGGATGTCATACTGTCTAAAGTTTCAGTTGTCTTTTTCTGTAACTTTTAAAAAATGCAGGTGAAAAAAATCCCCCCTCAAAGGAAAGTCTATTTTTGTTCTTGGCTTTGGCTGCCGGTAAAGGCCTTTTAAAACAGAGGGACATTACTAGAGAAGGTATAAACCGCTAACCTATCGAAGAACCTGTTTTCCCAAACGGTTTTTGAGAAGTTACTTTTTTCTTTTACAAGTTGCTATACATTATATGCTTTATTGTTAAAACGAGGTATTAATAAGAGCCTGGAGGGTGAATTTATTTTATGGTTTCCGTCAATCCATTGACCAGAGAAATATTTCTAAAAATAGTCTATTACGGTCCCGGATTGGGCGGAAAAACTACCACGCTTCAGTATATTCACGAAACTACGGATCCTCAGCATTGCGGTAAGATGGTTTCGTTAGATACGCCGGTGGAGCGCACTTTATATTTTGACTACCTACCGGTAAGGCTTCCGGAAATAGGCGGTTATGCGCTTAAGCTTCAGTTGTTTACCGTACCCGGCCAAATTCATTTTAATGCAACGCGAAAGTTAGTTCTTTCAAACGCTGACGGAGTTGTATTTGTTGCTGACAGTCAACGATCAAGATACGAAGCGAATCTGGAATCATATGATAATTTATTGTTCAATTTATCGGATTACGGAGTGAACACCGATGATTTTCCTATTATTTTTCAATATAATAAGCGAGATTTAATTGATATTGCATCCATTGCCGATTTGGATAGAGACCTAAATCGTAAGAAAAAACCTTCCTTGGGTACAGATGCAGTCAAAGGGACTAATATATATGAAGCTCTAGAACTGATTACCAAGGAAGTGTTAAGAAATCTTAAACGCAAAGGTGTAACTCCTTCAGTTTCAGCCAATCAGAACAATTCCGACAATGATAGAGATAATATTAGGATAGAAGAGAGCAAACCGCAGTTTTCTGAGCAAACCTCAGAAAATACAGTAAAGATTCAACTAAAAAATCTCCCCGTAAAAGCGCTTCCTTTGGAGGATGCTGTATCAAAAATTGCGGATAGAACGGCATTAGGTTCACAGGAATATTTAGGTAATTCAGGTGTTTCCTATGAATCGAAATCTGCAATTCTGAAAAACAAAACAAAACATCGCAATTCTTCAAGTCCTTATGAAGATACCATTTCGGGAATTCCGATATCTGAGGAACAAAAAGCGCCCAAAATAGTTCTGGAGCGACCGACTATTCCCGCTCCTTTTGCAGTGCCGAACCAAGTTTTTAATGTGCCTTCGACTTCAAATGCTTCTCTTAATCCTTCAGCTTCGGTTCTACCGAGATTTACGTTTGTTCCTATTTGGCCGGAACAAGCTAGAAAACGCGGAATTGAAATTGAAACAGCTATTTGTGAAAGACGTTATCTTGATGCGGCTCGTCTCATTGCATCCGAAATCGATTTGATTATTTCTATTCATAGAAGGGATGTAAAAGCTCGCTCCGCTACGACGGTTATAGCTCTTTTGGGTTTGGATAGTGTACAATATAGAGATGTATTAAATATGGCGGATAAATCAGCATCTGAAATTACTCTTAGTAATGTTCTTTTTGCTTATCTTTATCTTTTGCAAGTTATAGAAAAGAGTCGTTAGTATACCTTGCCAAACTAACAGATATCGTTTAGCAAAGTTCTTGCGCAAAATGCAAAACATAAGGATTGTATTCATATGTACTACAAAGTAACCTGCTTGCGAAAAAACGACTGAGTTTTGTTAAATAGGAGAAAAAATGGTAAGCGATAAGAAGGCTAATAAGAAGATCGCAAACGACAAAAGCACTTTAAGCAAACAGCCTTTTCTAAAAAACCGGTGGAATCAGATAATGATTGCACTGATTATAGGCACAGTTGCATACGCTTTTATTGATAAAGACAAAGACGGACGCTCAACAGCACTGAGAATATACGAAAGCCTGGTAAAGGGAGAAGCCTCTGACAATGTTGTTCAAAATATTAAAGACGGCATAGCTAAAGCAACAGAAGGTTGTGCCAAGCCGTCTTCTGAAGAAGTTGAGGCGCATTACAAGGATAATGCCGGATCATTGCCGGTGGCTCCGGATTTTGACGCTGATCCTGGTGAAATATGCGGCAACGGCAAGTCACTATTTTGCACATCCAAGCCGCCGCAAAAACCTATTCCCGATTCTTGGAAAGCACCGCCTCGTCAGGGAACAGATCCCAACTATATTGGTCCTGAACCGGGAGCACCTTTTAAGGAATCTCCTTACGCTATGCCGTCTCCAAAGATCATTCTAGTTCGCGACCCAATTCAGGATCATAAAGACCCGGCTATGGTGCCTGAGGTAAAAAAGGCTGCAGGTCGAGCTGCCGGGAAAATTGGATATTTGGGAAACCGAGATCCCAAAAGCACTTTTGTGGATTTCGGTCCGCATTTGGTTCCTTTGGAGGCAAGCACCTTTGAAGGCGATGATGATGAGGTAGTTGCCAAGGACCTTTTAGCAAAGGGTATTGATTTTGTTTTGGTGGATCGGACATCACCCAGGGTCGGTCCGTGGATAGAAGAAAAAATGTCCAGTGTTCGTATCAGATTGCGAGATGCTGTAAGTCTTTCCTGGTTTCATCCGGTGGTGCTTGGCTCAGGATATGCAATGTTTCGCGTTGCTGAACCTTTTGTTATTCCCAAACATATCAAGCGTAGAATGGTAACCAGAGCTAGGGAGATAATGAAAGGCGAAACTCCTTCTAATCTAAATTTCGCAATATCCAATGCTGCTGTCGGTATGGATGAGTTTCGTGCGGTTGTTTCTCTTAGATGGAGGAATGAAGCCGGTTTAAAAGGAAGAAAGCTTGTAAAACGCATCGCGTCCGGGAAGTCTCTCATTGATGCTATCGACAAAGCTTCAGCATCTATTAATAAAGATTGGGCTTCAATTGCAAAATCGACTTTGGAGGATGATACTGTAAGCATTTCAAATGTTCCCGAAAACATTAAAGATGCATTGTCGAAAATGGAGATAGAAATAGAGGTTCTTTATAATGTATGCGCTTTGACTGACAAAAGAGCTCGCAATCTTGTATGGTACCTTGAACTTGGACTCGAAGGGTTAGCCATGCAAGGAAAAGGCAAGTTTCATTATTTGGAACCGGCTTATGCCGTGCATATGGAAATCGCGTCAGAGGTTCAATATCTAGAAAGAATGCTAAAGAAGCAGGGTTTTTCTCAGTTTCTAAGAGAGCCAAAAAAGACTAACAAGAAAAGAGGTTTGGTTCTTAACGAAACAGCCTGGATGAATGATACAGAATACAGGTTGAGTAGATTTCGTACAGTACATTGGATTGAACGGGAAGCAAACGGCGAAATTGTTGAACTCTATCGTGGAGTACCGCTGAAAACCATATGGGATGTTTCTCGTCCTGCTTTGGTGCGTTCTTTGGAACTGGGTGCTGAATGGCTTATGAACAATCAAACACCGGACGGACAGTATGCTTATAAATATGCTCCGACCAACAAACCGGGAAGACGATGGGAAGCGGGAGGCAATATTGTTCGTCATGCGCTTAATCCGTACACACTTCTCATGGTCAATAAGATTAAACCGGACCCCAAATATGTAGAGAGTGCAAAGAAAGGAATTGAGTTTACACTCTCTTTTCTCAGGCACGCAGGCAATCGATGTGTAATATGTCACAGAGATCCGCCGGCTCGTTATTACAACGCCAAGATCGGTACTGTGGCAGTTACAATACTGTCCATTCTAAAGCTAGGTGATGTCGCTGATATTTCTGAGTACGACAGCGTGTTGAAATGCTTAGCAGAAGAATTGCTGTTTATGCAGGACAAAAACGGACACTTTTGGCAATACGATGTTCCTCCGGATCATCCATACTATGGAGCAGAAAGCACCATTGCGCCTGGTGAGTTTATCTTTGCGCTTTCCAGACTTTATACTCATTATAAAGATGAGAAGTATAAGAAAGCAGTGGATCTAGCTTTGCCGTGGTACATGAAAGCATGGCGCCAACTGGAAAAAGAGCGAACTCCTGAGGGCGTATATGATGAAGAACATCGCGTAAATCTAATCGGAATTGTTCCTTGGCTGGTGACCGCTATGAATGATTTGCATTTGACCACCAATGATCAACAGTATGCTGATATAGCTTTTGAGCAGCAGGATTGGATAGACAACGAGTATTTCTGGTATTTAAACAGGTCGCAATATGCTGACTATGCAGGTGCGTCCTTTAAAACCCACAGAGAGCTTCCGGCTATCAACTCCTGTCAGTATACAGAAGGAGCTGCTGCCGCCTACGATCTGGCAAAACGTATCAATCGCGATGTTGAAAAACGCCGTCAGATAGTGGTTCATGGAATGAGATTCTGTTTGCAAACACAATATGACAGTTATGACAACACATTCTTCCTGCCTATTCCGGAAGAAGCAATGGGAGGTTACAGATATACAATAGGACACTTGAAACTCCGAAACGACTATAGTTATCACGCTATGGCGGCAATTGCTCAAGCTGTAGACTATTTAGAACCGGATGACTATCCGGCAGAAAGACCGATAAGAATCCCGCCGGTATTAAAAGAGCTCTTGGGTGAAGTGGCAAACCCGCCTATGGATGTTCCAAGAACCCGTCCTTTGGAACCGGGAAAAAAGATTGAAATTCCTGTGCCGACAGTTCAAGAACAAACCGCTCCCAAAGAAGACAATGTGCAAGCGCTTCCGCCGAAACCGAGCATTCAAAGACCGCCAATACAATACAGCAAAGACCAAAATCAGGATGATGACGAGGAATAAGCTCCGTCGAGTTTAGATAACGCGCCGGATACAATACCCCGCCGGATACAATACCGCTCACAGGATAAATTGGCGTATACAATACCACCCATTGTATAAAATGTGTAATTACGGAATGTTACGAAGAGGCAGGTCTCTCATGCTCGCTAAGGTTATTACAAGAATACAATGATTCTCAAATCAACATGGAATTTTTGGAAAACTCCGGCAATAATTTGTTCAGCTGTGTTTTGATTTGTTTATGCGGCTGAAGGAGCGGCTTACCGGGAGTACTCTGGCGAGATATTCCCCTGTGTAGGAGTTTTTCGCGTGTACGATGTCTTCAGGAGTACCGGAGGCTACGATCTCTCCTCCTCCGTCCCCTCCTTCCGGACCGAGATCTATTACCCAGTCTGCACATTTTATTACGTCAAGATTGTGCTCGATAACTATTACTGTGTCACCTTGATCGACCAGATTATCCAAAACCTCTATTAATTTTCTTACGTCATGTGCGTGGAGGCCTGTTGTCGGTTCGTCCAAAATATATAGAGTTTTGCCGTTGGATCTTCTGGATAACTCCTTAGACAGTTTAAGACGCTGAGCTTCTCCTCCCGACAAGGTGGCAGCGCTTTGTCCCAGTTTTAGATATCCCAGACCGACCTGTCTTATTGTAGCAAGCTTGTCGCGTATTTTGGGATGATTCTCCAAAAACTCAAAGGCGTGATTAACGGTCATGTTAAGGATGTCGGCAATGTTTTTACCCTTATATCTTATTTCCAGGGTTTCTCGGTTATAGCGTTTGCCTCCGCAAACCTCGCATTCAACGTACATGTCGGGCATAAAGTTCATTTCAATTCTGATCAGACCGTCTCCTTGACACGCCTCACATCGACCGCCCTTAACGTTGAATGAATAGCGGCCGGCTTTATAACCTCTCATTTTGGATTCCGGCAATTCAGAAAAAAGGTCTCTTATTTGGGTAAATACCTGCGTAAATGTTGCCGGATTTGAACGCGGTGTGCGTCCTATCGGGTTTTGATCAACGTCGATTACCTTGTCTACAAGGTGAATACCTTCTACTTTGTCACATGCAATGTCAGTTGAAGTTGTTCGATAGAATCTCTGTTTCAGAGCCGGTAAAAGCGTGTCACAAATCAGTGAGCTTTTTCCTGAACCTGACACACCGGTTACTGCCACTAAAAGCCCGAGAGGAATACGAACGTTGAGGTTTTTTAGATTGTTAGCTCTTGCACCTTTAATTACTAAAGTACGCGACTGGGAAAGCCTGCGCTTTCTGGGGATGTCGATATAATTTCTTCCAGACAGATATTTCCCGGTTAGAGATGACGGTTGTTTCATAATCTCCTTGGGTGTTCCCTGTCCTACAATCTGTCCGCCGGTACGGCCCGCTCCGGGACCCATATCAATTATGTGATCCGCTGCAAGTATGGTGTCAAAATCATGTTCCACAACAATAACGGTATTACCGTTGTTTTTAAGATCTTTAAGAGTTTCTATTAGTCGAGCGTTGTCGCGCTGATGCAGGCCGATAGAAGGTTCGTCCAGTACATACGTTACTCCCACCAAGGCGGATCCAATTTGAGTGGCCAGTCTTATTCGTTGTGCTTCTCCTCCTGACAAGGTCGCACAAGTCCTGTCCAAAGTGGTGTAATCCAGTCCGACCCTTTCGAGAAAACAAAGTCTATTTCTAATTTCAAACAAAATGCGTTCAGCCACTTTAAGGTGTCTTTTGGAAAAAACAGCAGCATCAAAAAAAGATCTGCATTCCTTGATAGTCATGGCTGTAATTTCTGCAATGTTTTTCTCAGCGACAGTTACATTAAGACTTTCTTGACGAAGTCTGGCCCCCCCGCAGTCGCGGCACTTAACTTTGCTCATGTAGCGATGAAATTCGTCAGACAAAAAATCATGCTCGTCGTCACCGTTCTCGTCTCTTTTTCTTCGTTCATATTCTTTGCTGCGTCTTTCCAGATTGGGAACTATTCCTTCAAAAACGCGCTTAAAAGAAAAGCTTCTGTCGTCTTTATCAACTGTAAATTCTACTTCTTCTTCAGTGCCGTTGAGCAGCAGTTCTCTGTGTTGCACAGACAAATCCTGCCAAGGTGCATTTATATCTATTCCGAACTTGACTGTAACAGCTTCTAATAGTTGTTGGTAATATGTGGAGTTTCTCTTTGACCAAGGAACAACCGCACCTTCTCTAATAGAAAGCGAAGGATCCGGTACCAGATGTTCTTCATCAAAAAACATCATCTGTCCGAGCCCTCCGCAAGTTGGACATGCTCCAATCGGATTGTTAAAAGAAAACAAAGCCGGTGAAAGGTCAGGAATTGCAACGTTGCATTCAATACAAGCATATTTATCAGTAAAGGTTAAATCGTTACCTTCAACCGGAGATATCACAACAATGCCGCCGGCCAGACCCAGCGCCAATTCTATGCTGTCAGCCAATCTGTTTCTAATTCCCGGTTCATTTACCAATCTGTCTATATATACGTCGAGATTGTGAGACTCTTTCTTGTCAATACGAATCTCATCACCTAGATCATAAACTTCGTCGTCAATAATCACTCTCACAAAGCCGTCGCGTTTAAAAGAAGCCAGCTCCTTTTTGAGATCGCCTTTCTTGTTGCGAATAACAGGTGCCAATACACTAAAACGTGCATTTTCTGGATATTCCATTACTCGATCTACCATTTCGTCGATGGTCATTGTTGTAATGGGCTTTTTGCATTTGTAACAATGAGGAGAGCCGACGCGAGCAAACAGAAGCCTTAGGTAGTCATAAATTTCGGTTGCTGTTCCGACTGTGGATCTTGGATTTCGACCGGCCGAACGCTGGTCGATAGCAATTGTAGGAGATAGACCTTCGATAGACTCAACTTCAGGTTTAGCCATTTGATCCAAAAACTGCCTGGCGTACGGCGAAAGCGATTCTACATATCTGCGCTGTCCCTCCGCATAGATAGTGTCAAATGCCAAGGAAGATTTTCCGGATCCGGACGGGCCGGTAATTACCGTAATTTGACCTCTCGGAATATCAACATCAATATCCTTTAAATTGTGTGTACAGGCTTTACGTATCTTAATCGTTTGCACGACCTACCTCTCAAAAATCTCAAATTGTATTTTAATAATATGAACTGTTCTCTAAGCGTCGATCCTATAAACCTTAATTCCCACTGCCCAATAACTCGTTTCTGACATAGGATCAAGCAGGTAAAAACAATATCGCCTACGCTTTTTTGTTATTTTAAGGTTTCTAATTGTTTCTAGTAGGTTACACTTCTTAAAAACGCCGGTGAAATGAAAGAAGGTTTAGTGTAATTGGATTTTAAAACGACTTTCTTGTTTTTAGGTCACTATTGTACAATATATCGAAGCGTCTGATAGATCGCATTTAAAATCAGATGCTTTTTTTTACACCAATTTGCCAATGGAGTTCATTGTATCTATGATACGAGACACTACGAAAGGCTTGTCGATGCGTATTAACTGTCTAGAAAAAAATTCTTCAAAATACAGCTCTAATGCTTATCTTATTCGAGGCGACAAAAACTGTCTGGAAGATGTTAATACCTTGATCGACACCGGTGTTGACGGAAGTGTTGTCGGCTTTGTGAGGTCTGTGTATACGGGTGTCGGAAAGAAACCTGTTGAACAAGTAATTCTTACTCACTGCCACTTTGACCATATCGGCGGTGTCAGCGCCGTCAAAGAGGAATTCAATGCATTGGTACTAGGATTCGGTCATAATCATCCTGTTGAGAAAACCCTACGTGACGGACAGGTCATTCGTATAGGAGATCGTGACTGTACGATCATCCATTGCATTGAACATTCTAGTGATTCTGTTCTGGTCTATGAACCGCGAGAGGGCATTTTGTTTTCCGGAGACACACCTCTTGATATAAAAAGCGACGGCGGAGAATATCATAAGGCTTATCTCAAGGTCTTAGAACGCCTAATCAACTTTAATATATCTCTTATCTATCCGGGACACGGACCGCCGATTGAAAAAGCTCATGAGGTAATATCGAGAACTTACAAAATAGTGAGTAACAGCAAATTAATCTGAGTCAGATGTTATTTTGCAACGAAAGAATCGATTCCTTAAACTTTGAACGCGATTGTTTAAGCGGTTTCTTTTTAACAATGTCGTTTATCGTCTCTATCAAAAGTTTTACATCATTTTCTGTGTTTTCTATACCGAAGCTAACTCTTGTCATCCCGGGAAGTTTTAGATTTGGAAAGATATAAACAATCAAATGTTGAAATTTCTGCAATGCAGAACTCAAACGAAGAAGCTTTTTGATTGTCATGTGAGCACAATGACAACCGGCTCTGACACCTATGCCGGCGCGTTGAGCGAGTTCGTCTGCTATGCCGGTTGCCACGCGATTTTTTATATCAAAAACTATTACCCCGCCTTTATCGGCAAATTTCGGTGATGATAAGTCTCTTACTCCATAGACTGTAACTTCCTTGATGGCAGACAAACCCTTAAGGGCAAGAGCAGTCAGTTCGTGCTCCTTTTGCCGAATGTTTTCCATGCCCACTCGCTCAAGCAGTATCAGAGCTTTACCCAAGGAAGCTATTCCTACAGTATTTTCTTCACCAAGCTCTTTGATAAATGCTCGCTGTTCTTTATTGAAGCTGAGAATTCCCTGTTTAACTACGAGAGCTCCGGCACCGAAAGGCGCATAAACCTTGTGTCCCGAAAAAACAAAGTAGTCTGCATCCCAGTCAGATAGGCAAACGGAACGATGAGCTGCCATTTGTGCTCCGTCTACTAATAGTCTTGCTCCAAAGCGGTGTACAAGTTCTCCTATTTCTTTAATCGGATTATATGACCCAAGAACATTTGATGCTCCGCTCATCGCTACTAACATAACTCTTTTATTACCGTGTCTATGTTCAAGATTGTATTCGACAAGAATGTTTTCAAGAGTTTGTAGATCTACAAAACCTTCATCATCCGTCTCAAATTGATAGGTTTCGGCTCCTGAAAATTTTCGCCATGGCAAGTCATTTGAAGTGTGTTCCATATCGGAGCAAAGCACAACAGGTTTGACATCATTTTGAGTCTTGAGTGAAAAGCTTTCGGCAGCCAGGTTTATTGCTTCAGTTGCATTGGCTGTAAATATTACTTCATATTCAGAAGAAGGCGCTCCGAGGGTTTGTGCACAAATCTCACGTACCGCAGCTGCTGCAGCAATGCTGTTATTTTTGCTCATATGAAGAGAGCTCGTGACGCTATCCCATACAGGAAGAAAGGTTCGAGTGCTTGCAGCATTGTCAAGATTTACAAACGGACGATGTCCTTGCTCGGTAGGCACAAGAGTATTTGCGCCTATAACAGAGGATCTCAGACAATCTAGTAGCGTGTTACCGGAAACACCGTTGAAATCATTGTGAAACAGTTTTTCTATAATATCGGTCTCTTTGTTATGTTCCTTAGGGACTTCAAAAAAGATTTCGGACCCGTATTTTTTTGTAAGCTCCAGTGCCTTGCAAAATGTAACTATGTTTATTACCGAAGGCGTACCTGCTTCAAATAGGTCAGGTGAACGCGCCCAGGTAATTTGTTTTGTTGATACCAATCTTGCTGCGCCGCCTCCGGTATGCACAGGTTCTATTTTTGCCAGAGTCTTTTTTCTTGTTGCAATTGCAACGACTCCTAAGGCAAGGCCCAAATCCTTGCTGGACAATACATGTACATCGCTAAAACTTAGTTTTTTTGAGAGTATAAGTCCGATTCGAGGAGAACAGAAAATTACTTCATAACTGCGAGGATTGAGACCCAAATGCTTTAGAATTTTTTTTCTCGATAATTCATAAAGATTGGTTGTGATAATCGAATTGTATCCTGAACCGCGATGTACATTAGAATAGGCGGTTAGAGCTGAGAACATAAATTCTTTCAACTCAGCAAAGGCTGTTTCTGAATTTTCGGATGATGAATGGTTGCAGGTTTTTTGGTCTTGTAGGTCGACTAAGGTCACATCATAAGCATTGCTTAATATATGATTGTTTTGCATTATAACCGTTTCCTTCAATAAAGAATAAACATACCTCGTTCTGTGAGAGCAATAGGTAGTTTAATAAGTAGTCGAAGGAGATTACCTGTTTATTTCAAAAAAAAATTTTTATTTCCTTAAATAATCGTTGGTGATAAACGAGGCGCTATACAGAGCGGAAAACGCTTTGTTTTTTTCCAATCTACTCAGATACAATGACTAAAAATCACGAAAATATATTGGTGTTGGGTTTGGGAGGAGTCGGATATTATCTTTCCAAACGATTGACTTACGAAGGTCATGCTTTAACGGTAATAGAACCGGATGCAGATCTTATTAGGGCCGCTGACGATGAAGTTGATGCAAGACTCATTCAGGGAGATGCCATGAACTTCGCATGTTGGCAGGATGTCGGGGCAAAAGATATTGATTACCTAATTGCTGTAACCGACAGTGATGCTGTGAATATTATGGCGTGCATAATTGCCGACAAAGCCGGTGTGAAAAAAAAGATAGCACGTGTACGTACCATGGAGCTTTGGAAAAAAGACTCTTTGCTTCACACAGATGACTTAAAGATAGATTTGATTATTAGGCCGGAAGAGCTTGCTGCTCAAGAAATTGCGCGCTTGATGAAAATACGAACGGGCAATGTTGTAATAGATATAGCTGACGGGCAAATGCAGCTTATGGCAACACGTATTGACGAGCGCTCGTTTCTTGCTCATCAGAAAATCAAAGATATCTCTCAAATGCACGATGATTTTAGGTTTCGCATCGTAGCGATAGTGAGAGACTCCAATACTATTATTCCGGGCGGCGAACACGAGCTTTTACCTCAAGATCAAGCCTTTATTCTTTCCCGTCGCGAAGATCTGTCCAGTCTGATGTTGTTAGCCGGTGTTCCAAAGCAAAAAGGACATCGCGTTCTAATTGTCGGCGGAGGACTGACGGGCCGACGTGTTGCAGAGCTTCTGAGTGAAGATTTTCCGGTAAAGCTTATTGAGCAGAACTCGCATAGAGCCCAACTTTTATCTTATGAACTAAAAAAGACAGAAATATTTAATGGCGACGGCTCCGATGCAGACACTTTAGTTAATGCCGGAGTGCTCAATACTGATACTGTTATTACAGCCACAGGTGACAACGAAACCAATATAATGACCAGTGTTCTGGCCAAGCATCTTATTCGAAATCAATCCGGCGAGCTGCACGGAAAAGAAGCCAAAGCGGTTACTCTCGTTAAAAGAGAGGAATACCTGACAATAGCATCCTCTATCGGTTCGGATATTGTGCTCAACAAGAACGTTCTCGCCGGCAATGAGATACTCAAATACATACGTCGCGGCAAAATGCTTGCAATGGCCCATTTGCACGGTTTCGAAGCTGAGGTGGTTGAGTTGGTTGCTGACAAAGGAGCGCCTATTACACAAAAACCGCTCTATCAACTTAACGGCTTGAAAGGAAACATTATTATAGGGGCAATAAACAGGGAAGGAAAATGGGAGATAGCAGTAGGAAGCACTCATGTTCATCCTGGAGATCGGATTGTCGGAGTTTGCACCTCAAAGAATTTACCCAGTCTTCAGAAATTAATTCTGAAATGAGCGCTTTCCCGTGAGGTGTTTATGTCTATGAACTATCGTTCTATAGCACGTGTCATAGGAACACTGTTTCTTGTTACGGCGGGATCAATGCTTTTGCCCGTTCTGGTTTGTTTGTTCTATGAGGGCGAAAATGATCTTTCATCTATTTTAATTTCAATTGCGATAACTGTCGGCTTGGGCGCTCCGTTGTTTTTGCTCTTTAGAAACAATACCGACCTTCATATTCGAGATGCCTTTGTTATTGCAACATTCGGGTGGATATTTATTTCTGCTGTTTCAGCGCTGCCGTTTATGATTCACGGCTCTATTCCGTCTTTCACCGATGCTTTTTTTGAAATGATGTCAGGTTATACCACCACCGGAGCAACTATTTTAACCGACATCGAAGCACTTCCCCACGGATTGTTATTTTGGCGCAGTGAAACCCATCTATTAGGAGGTATGGGATTTTTAACTTTAACAATTTTCTTTTTACCTCAAGGAATGGGAGGGCTTCGTATTTTTCGTGCCGAGTCCAGCCCCGGACAGGTAATTACTAAAGATAAGTTCACTCCGAGAAACAAAGATGCCATGATGTATCTTTGGATTATATATCTAACCTTAAATGTCTTGCAGATATTATTTTTGTGTGCCGGGGGAATGTCTTTGTTTGATTCTCTTTGTCATGCATTCGGTACAGTCTCAACCTCAGGATACTCAACATATAACGCGAGCATCGCATACTATAACAATGCATATTTCGATTGGGTTTTTTGCATCTTCATGTTTTTGGGGGGCTTACCGTTCCTTATATATTACCATTTGGTGCGAGCTGAATGGAGGATTTTTAAGGGTAATACCGAACTCACCTGGTATTTGGGTTTTGTGGTTTGCTTTTCGCTAACTATTGCATGGATTTTATGGAAAGAAGAAACTTACGGTCTTGTTGATTCTTTACGTTATTCGACCTTTCAGGTGCTTTCTTTGCTTACCACAACCGGTTTTACTACTGCTGACTATGAGCTTTGGCCTTATGCCGCGCAAATGTTTTTGTTTGCGGTTTGCTTTATCGGACCTTGTGCCGGGTCAACGGGCAGCGGCATTAAGGTTGTGCATTACGTAATAATTTGGAAATTCATGGTCGGTGCCGTTAAGAAAATGTTTTTTCAACCGCTGGCAGTGTTTTCGGTAAGGGTAAATGAGCATCCTATTGATCAATCAACAATCAATTTGGCAGTTTGTTACTTTATCTTAAATATTTTTTTCGTGCTCGGAGGGGGCTGCTTTATGGTTTTGGTTGATGATATGGATTATCTATCCGGCATGAGCTCAGTAATCGCTACTCTTATGAATATAGGTCCGGGTTTCGGCGAGATCGGTCCGACCGATAATTTTGCTCACATCTCTGCTGTCGGAAAGTGGTTTCTGTCGTTTAACATGCTGGTAGGCAGGTTGGAAATGTTTTCGGTCTTAGTGCTGTTCTATCCGTCATTCTGGAGGAAGTAGCTTGAAACGGTTGTAGTTGAACTGTAAACTATTTGCACAAGGTGATTGAAAGGGATTCAGATGGAACAGCATATTAAAGAAATCGAATCATTTTTGTCAGGAGTTACTGCGTGAAACCGAAACCGACACATCTTATGCGATGATACATCAAGGGATGCCTGTTGACCGTTGGGGATAAAGACCTGCAAAAAACATTGGATGGATTCAAAGCGGTTCGTATGCAGATTCTAGCAAGACAGAGAGGTATCGCCTTTTATGATTTGAAGGACATAATAGAGGAGGGGAGGCAATGATATCGAAAGAGGGAGGACTTTAATATCCTTTGGTATTCAAAGTTGAGTTTGCCTAACTAAACAATACTTATAGAAGCTCTTTGAGGTTTTTCTTGTAGGTTTCGACGCCGGGTTGGTCGAAGGGATTTACGCCCAGCATGTAGGCTGAAACTCCGCAGGAAAATTCAAACATATAGAGCAGTGCTCCTACGGTTTCCGGTGATATTTCCGGTATTTCCAATCTCAAACAAGGAACTTCACCTTGGGTGTGTGCTTTTAGGGCTGCTTTAACAACTGTACGATTTACGTCGTTCATTTTCTTGCCGTCCAAAGGACTTTTATCTTTTCCGGGAGGAATTGTAATGTCAGTTGCTTTAACTACATCTATTACCGTTTCAAATACTGTTCTTTCACCGTCCTGAAGAATCTGTCCCAGTGAGTGCAGATCAGAGGTCAGATTGCAGGAGGCCGGGAAAATGCCCTTTTTGTCTTTACCTTCAGACTCGCCGAAAAGCTGTTTCCACCATTCCGCTGTCATGGCCAAACGGGATACATAGCTTGCCAACATTTCAATTTTCTTGCCCGATCGGTATGCGGACGAACGATATGCCGCATAGGCCAAAGCCGGATTGTTATCAAATGAATTGTTTGCAGGGTTTTTTAACAAAGAAGCCATTTCTTTTGCGCCGTTTAACAGTCGGCGAATGTCAATGCCGGCGGCGGCTATAGGAAGCAAACCCACTGGAGTTAACACACTGAATCTGCCTCCGACGTCATCAGGTACAACAAAGCTTGCAAGGCCTAAAGCGTTGCTCTCCGCTCTTAAGGTTCCTTTTTCTTTGTCCGTGGTGGCAAAAATGAGGTCTTTCAGTGCTGCCTCACCAAAACGCGCTTTAAGGTCAGCGTGCAGAAGACGATAGGCAGCGGCCGGTTCGGTGGTGGTTCCGCTTTTTGAAATAACATTTACTGCGTATTTTTTGTCTTTTAAATATGACAACAAACCGGCGTGATAGTCTGCATCCAACTGATGGCCGGCAAATATAACCTCAAAGCCTTTTTCAAACGGTTTGGCCAATGCTTCAATTACCGCTCTGGCACCCAAGTAAGAGCCGCCTATTCCCACTACAACCAGCGCATCGGTTTTTCTGACGGCCTTAGCAGCGTTTTCAATAGCTTCTATTTCTGCATCGGTCACATTTGACGGAAGATCGATCCATCCCAAAAAATCGTTTCCGGGACCTGTTTTTGATAACAAGGTTTGACGAGCCTTTTCGGCCTCCGCACCAAGAGAAGAAGGGTCGACACCTTGAAGATATGAAAAATCAAGTTCAATACCCAAAACACCTTTTACTGTTTTATTCATTGCATTTTCCTTATGTAAAAATGGTTTTATCGATAACCGAAAAAGTCAGATGGAAGGCTTAAATTCTTCTCCGGCAATTCGGTCCAACTCTTTTAAGAAATCAACTGACGATTGTCTTATGAACAGAAGATCCTTTTGAAATCTGCCTATCAACCTTGCTCTTAGTTTGTCCGCCGCTTCTTTTCCTTCTTCCATTGCTTCTCGTCGAGCTTTTGCTGCCGCTTCTTCGGGATCAGGAGGAGGAGATGCTGCTGCAACACCTTCTACCTTGAGATGTTTTCTGGCACCTTCGATTGTAAATTTGAGATCATACAGTAGATGTTTAACGGCCAGTACTGCTTCGACATCCTTGCGTCGATAAAGTCTTTGATTTGTTTTCGATTTTTGTGGGCGAATGCAAGAAAACTCCGACTCCCAATATCTGAGAACATGTTGCTTAACATTAGCTAGTTCTGCAACTTCGCCGATTTTAAAAAACAGTTTGTCAGGTAATTCTACGTGACTCACGACTTTTGCTCGTACTTCTCTTGCATCAAAACATTATTTGTCTTGATTGAGAATATTTTTCAAGACCTGGCTCGGCTTGAAACTCAGTACGCGTCTCTCCTCAATAGTAATAGGCTTTCCTGTTTGCGGATTTCGCCCGACGCGCCGGTTTTTATCGCGAACTACAAAGTTCCCAAAACCGGAAATTTTAATTTTTTCTCCTGAAGATAGTGTTTCTTTGATCAGCTGGAATACAGTTTCCGCTATATCAGCAGCCTCTTTCTTAGAAAAACCACCCACTTTGTCGTATACTTGCTCAATGATGTCCGCTTTGGTCATCCGTCCGGCTCCTTTAGAAAAGCAGCGTCTATTTTCGCCTGTTTTAGAAACTACTGATTAAGCATTTAAGCATAGTAGTCGATTGCATTCAACCCCCTAAAAAATAGAATTTTAAAAGAATTTAAAACAACTGTTTATTAAAACTAAAAACAATATCTTTTACCAAACTGTTACTCTGCATCTGCTGCCGCTTCGGCTGCTGCGGAGGGATCTATTTCAGGTGCACCGTTCTTACCGTATCTAGGTGATTCTCCGATTCCGGAAAAATCGACCCAGAAGGCTGATTCCTTTCGTACATCCATATGAACAAAAACAGAATTGGGATAGTATCCGGCTCCTACATTTGGTAATTCTTTAATAAAATTAAATAATTCCTTCCGTTCGACTCCTTGAACTCGAAAATCAAGGGCGTGTCCTAAATTATGAACTGAATCGCGTTTTCCTGACTTATTGGGTCTATAACCTGATACAACTTCAATGGTTTTTCCAGGATAACGCTCTGCTACCCGTTGAATCATATGAATGAGTCTGGGATGAAGCAGTTTTCTCTGTTTGACTTTTTTTCGTTCGCCGGAAAGCTCACTTAGTATTTTACGACTTTTTGGGTTGATTTTACCGTTGTCATTAAAAAGACGAAGAGTAGCGGATTCATTGTTCCAGACACTCACAAAATGAATCGGTTGAACTCTAAAACCTTTTACTCTGACGGGAACCGGTGTTTTTGCGCCGGGAATGAGTATTTCCTGTCCTGTGCTGAGGGGAGTATTGCCCTCAATTCCATTGGCTTTTAATATTCTCTCACCGGAAGTATTGTAGGCACGAGCTATAATCCAAAGAGATTGACCTTCTTGGACTGTGTGTTTTACTCCTCCCTGAACTTTTCTTCCGGTGACCAATAGTGTGTTTGTTTTTGGAGGACGATATCCTCCGTCAGCAGTTGATATTTCATCCGGAATAATAAGAGTTTTTCCCAGAGACAACGGTGAATTCTTTTCAAGCTTGTTAGCCGTTGTGAGGTCGGATATCTTTATTCCGTATTGTTTGGCTACGGAACTTACGGTATCTCCTTTTCTAACGATGTGTCCCTTTGAGGCACCGGAGCGAAGACTTTCGGGAATTTTTAAAATTTGACCGGGTTTTACGTGATCGTTTTTCTTTAAACCGTTGGCTGCACGCAAATCATCTTGCGAAACTCCGTGAAAATCGGCAATGCGTGCAACCGAGTCTCCATTTTTTACTTTATATTCATTTTTTGGTGCTTCTCCATGGAACGGTATTTCAAGTTTTTTTCCGACCTTTAATACATCATTTGTGCTCATGTTGTTAAATCTGGCAATTTCCTCATATGATACTTTGTACTTTTTCGCCAGAAGCGCAGGAGTATCACCGGATTTGATAACATGAACTTTCCTATTCTGAGAAAACGCCGGAATCATAACAAGTTGCAAAGTAACCGCAACAAGGATTAGAGCTGATGTACGAAACATAACCTCTGTTAATCCTGTCTAAGACCGTCTACGGGATTAAGTTTTGATGCACTCAAAGACGGAAGAATAGTTGCTGCTTGGCAAATAATAAAGGCAATGACGCCAGTAAGCACAAAATCCATTATTTCTAATCTTACCGGTAAATGGTCTATAAGGTACACCTTGGGATCCAGAGGCCATCCGACTTCTTGGAGCAGAAAACAAACACCGAAACCGACAAACAAACCTATGCCGATACCTATTAAACCTACAAAAAGACCGACATGTAAAAAAATCTGCGCTATTCCGCTTCTTGTTGCTCCCATGGATTTTAAAATTGCTATTTCTTTGCGTTTGTCAAAAACCATCATTACCAAAGTTGCAATTATATTAAATGCGGCCACTCCGACAATAACAGCAAGAACCATTATCAGTGCGGTTTTTTGGATCATAAGGGCAGTAAAAAGATGTTCATTTAACATCATCCAGTCAACTATATGGTAAGGAGCTTCTCCCAATAATGCCTTGAGTTTTCTTCCTGTGTCCTTGGCTTGGTAACGATTATTAAGGGTCAGCTCAATTCCGGTAACAGCATCGCCGTGGTTGAAGAATCTTTGTGCCTGGTAATAATCTACATAGGCGAGTTTTGTATCATATTCCAAAAATCCGGCATAAAACAAACCCGTTATCTTAAAAACTATTGTTCTGGGCGTATCCTCAGAGGGTGCCCAACCAAAAACATCAAGCCCGATGAGCGGAGTGGTAATCCTTACCTCGTCTCCCACCTTTGCACCTAATTGCTCAGCAAGAGTTCTTCCTATTACAATACCCGGCATACTGTTTTCGGAAATCGGCAGGTCAGATGCCCCTTCTTTGTCGTTGTCATTCTTTGAGTTAGCATCTTGTTTAACAACAGTTTCAGTGTCTGAGTTGAGAATGGAAGCGTCAGAATGAGCGGTCAGTGAAGTCTCAGGTCTTGGAGGAGGTGCCGGTGCCGCTCCGGGAATTCTCAACCCTTCTATTCCGCCCTCAACAAGATGTTTGGGTAGGTCCAAAACATTGCCGACAAGATTTGGATCCACTCCTTTTAAAAGAACCCCGGCGGATTTGTCCCCCTTTGCAATCATCATTTCCTGAATAACAAAGGGGGCAACCCCTTTAATTTCGGATATTTCTTTTGCTTTGGCCATTACCTCGCGATATTCGGTAAAATCCAGTCCGTATTTCATCACGAGCAAATGGGAATTAACTCCAAGCACCTTGTCGGTGAACTCTTCTTCAAAGCCGGATGATATAGAAATAACCACCGACAAAGAAGCCACACCCAATGCCACACCGGCTATCGCTATCAAACCTATTGCAGAAATAGAGCTCTTTTTTCTAGAGCGCAGATATCTTGAACCTATAAAAGACGGGTAACCGTTCATGCCCCCCTATACCTTGCCCTCACCCTGTTATGCAAGACCTTCGAAGGCAAAAGAGCACTTCTTTGCGTAAATGATTTTAGAAAACCAGGGACAGTCCAGGAGGGACAGTCCAGGTTTAAATAAAGATAGTTACAGTGTGTTATGTAGTTACGGGTCCTTGTGCCTGACTTTCTTTTGAGCAAACTCGGTTAGTTCTCGCGAATTATTACTTAAGATTGTGTCCTGTTTTTTGCAATCAAGACGGCGGCATTATTGAGGGAAGACGGCCGAAAACTTCTTGATAGCGCTCGGCATAGCTGTCTTTTCCGCAGAGCAGAAGTGTTCCCAGCGGCATTGCATCTTCGGCTAATTGACGCATTTTAAAGGCTATATTTCTAATATCCCATTGCGCGTGGGTATCTTCTCTTAATCTTACTATGTGATACAGCTCTCTTAAATTGGTGGAAATCAGCATGCGCCGTCGGTGAGCATTGGTTAGTACATAGTCGGCGCAGGGAGATTTGCTGCCTCCCAATTTGTTGTAGAGGCTTTCAGCTTTTGACGAAAAAGCAAGCAGTTCATCGGCTATTCCGGCTTGCTCCAAAGAAGGCGGAATCATCAAACCCAGTTTTGGATTATACGCCTGCGTCGATTGTGTTGACATTCGATGACGTTTCAATTGTGCATAGGCTGAGGCGGAAATGACCAATTCATAATTGAGATTAACGTGTTCAAATTCTCTCAATGTGGAATCAAAGAACTCCATATGGCGCAGAGCGGTTTGAAAGAGTTCTTTTAGGCCTTCAAAAGAGAGTGCTGCAGCTGCCGAAAAACAGCTTTTAAAATCGGCATTAGAATGTGCGTGCAAAAGAGCTGCTGCTATTATTCGGTCAGGATTTTCGGTATGGCCTGTAAGTCTGACTTCAATCGGAGACTCTTCGGTTTCGTTTTTGGATAAAACAGAATCTGCAAACAAAGAAAGGTCGTTGGCGGCATTGGAATCATAAACCGACGGTTCTGTAAAAATCAGCAATGACGGTGCAGCGCCCGCCGCACATTTATAGAGTGACTT
The DNA here is from genome assembly GCA_964458775.1 of uncultured Myxococcales bacterium. Classification (GTDB taxonomy): domain Bacteria; phylum Myxococcota_A; class Polyangia; order JAAYKL01; family JAAYKL01; genus CAYWLQ01. The sequence goes on from CAYWLQ010000003.1 coordinate 81,756, forward strand.
ACCGAGTTCTCTAACTTCCGCTAAAGGAGAAGAGGCGAATCTCCTGACCATAAGCTCAAGATTTCTTGCATTTACAGTAAGCCCTAATTGCCCTGTGGTGGACAGCAAGGTTACATACCTGGCATCTTCTTTGGCGCTTCCGTCCAACAGGGTTCTTCCTTTTTTGGTTTCTTCAAGATCAGAATGCGATACTGCAAGTCGCCTTCGAAGTTCGGCAAAAATTCGATTGTACGAAGCTGATTGCTGCTCTATCAAATTTACTAATTCGTTTTCGTGAGGTGTTCCTTTTATCTCCTCAGGCATTACAAAATCATGATCCAGTGTAATGTAACGCTGACTCTTTTCTGTAAAAGAGCAAAGTCTAAATCGTTCAAGGTGTTCCAGTGCTAATCTGGATATTCCGACAATGTCAAAATTGAAAACAGCATGCTCTGCTACTGAATGATGCCCCATTTCAAAAATAATTTTTCGATTAGAAGTGCGACACTTTTCAACCTCTTCGAGAGCAGCTTTTCGAAGCTCACCGACATCACTCGGATCGCGGCTTATTCTAGCATAGGCAGCCGACAAAACCTCGGGAGTTAAACTTTCCTTAGCAACTCCGGCCTTTTCGGCTTGCTCCAATACCGTTGCGTCGACATTGTAACCGGCAAGAACGACTTTCATAAATTACCTCCAAAACAAGCTAGACTTTTTGGAGCAACAAGCTCACTTCGTCAATAGAACAAAAACAAAAATCCTACATTGACACAGCTGATGTCAGAGCACTAGAGTGACATATGATCAGTTGTTATGTAAACCAATAAACTTGAGGAGCGAAAACATATGGCAAGCGAAAAAATGATATCTGTAACAGATGCCGACTTTGCTTCAGAAGTCGAACAAGCAAAAGAATCCGCAGTGTTGGTTGATTTTGGTGCGACATGGTGCGGTCCGTGCAAAACCTTGGGGGCGACCCTGGACGGTATGATTGACGGTTATAAAGGTAAGGTTAAGTTCTGTTATGTGGATATTCAAAAGGCGCCGTCTACTGTTCAAAGGTTCGGAATTCAATCTGTTCCCACTCTTGTACTGTTTAAATCAGGGCGTCCTGCGGGATCTCTTTTAGGAGCTCAGCCTCAACCGAAAATTGATGCTCTAATAAGATCAGCTATTTAGTTTTCATCTTAGACGTCCTGTTTAGAACAGATCAGAAGGTAGTTGAGGGGTTTAATCCTCGAAAAACTCAAGGCCGGCGAGTATTTGCGACATGAGATAAACCCATGGCCTACATCTATTTGCTTAATTTGCCGCGTTTTGAGATGGATACTAGCTGGTTCGCCTCTCAGGATAGGCAAGTACTGATAATCTAAGGTAAATTCGACAAAAAATTGAAAAAACGGAGCGTTTTTTTTTAAGTCTCCATTGTTTGTACCAAGCAGTCGGTATTTCTGATGACGTTGAAGAAGGCAAAAAATGCTCTTTTTTGTCGGGATGAGATGCTTCCATTAAAGCCTTCAATTCTGTTAAAACATATAAGCTAACAACTCCTAAAGTTTCGAATCTAGCGCTTGTCGTTATTTTGGTCAAATAGAGGGTGAGGCTTGTTAACGATAATTCGATACCAAAGCAGATGAGACAGGGACTGAGAGTCAGTAAAAAGGCTTTGTCCATATGCATGTCAAATCCTTCTTTATATTTCAGTGACTATATTTCTGTGACCCTGGCAACATATTTCAGTGACCCTGGCACCATATTTCAGTGACCCTGGCACCTTTTAATGAGGACAAAAAATGGTTCTTGCTCTATTTATTCGCGTCGGTGTCGATCGGTTGGACAACGGATATTATCCAATTGTCCCGACCCGATTCTCCCCCGACGACAATGGAATTTGCGTTTGCGATAACTTCGGTAAACAATCTGGAATCCGTATGGTCGAAAGTAAAATGCCAAATGTCCCCACTTTCGTCGAATTCATTGATGCGCGCATGGAACCTATGCGATTCGTATCTTTCAGTACCCGTTGCAACATAACGTCCCTTATCTTGAATAATTTCGTTGAAGAAAACGCCGTCTGGTGTGGTCCAAGTCCATTCAATATTTTGAGAGGAATCGTAAACGACCATTTTCTCTCTGTTGTCATCAGCGGCAGAAACCAAGCCTATCATCACCCTGTCGTCATCGAAGCAGTGTATATTATGGGCGAGGTGGTACTCATATTCGTAGGCAGACCAAAAAGTTGTCCATGACTGATTCGACGCATTGATTCTACTTACACGTGCTTGGGAATATACTATCTCCCCGTCCCATCCATTATCCTCTCCTTGAATGATGGCAAAAACCTCGCCGCTCCCTGTTTGACAAAGGTCTTCGAGTTTCTCGTAGTCCGACCACTGGCCTCCTGAGTTGTCGACATGCCACTCCTCTCGGCCTGACGAATCCAATTTCGAAATTTCAAAATAATTTGCTACGAGATACCCTCCGTCGATTGCCGAAGTTGCATCTTCAACATAGTGAATCGTGCTGTAGTTCCAAATCGTGTTGCCTACCGAATCAGTCATCTCAATGAATCCGTCTGCCGTATAATCTTGGCCGATGACGATGTAATTCCCGTCAACTGTTTCGTCGACAAACACAATGTAGCTATTTTCGAACTCTCGCGACCAGAGAAGGTTTCCCTGTTTGTCCGCTTCCGCGAATATTCCATTGGAACCGCCGATTAGTAGATTCTCATTTGTCGTTTCGGTCATGGACACTATCCGGCCGTCAATATCAAACTCCTTGGTGAACAGACAAACCATAGACTTGCAGTCGCTTCCGCACGTCAGCGTGAAACCTTCGTCGCACTCGCTGCTTTGAAGGACGGCGCCGTCGCACACTTCGCCGGAATCTATGATGCCGTTGCCGCATTCCCCGTTGCTTTCGGTGTCGGAAACGGAATCGGTGTCACTGTCACGGTCCGTATCCCCGTCTGAATCTGAATCGGAGTCCGAATCCAAATCCGCATCGGAGTCCGTGTCTGAATCCGTATCAGTATCAGTATCGGTGTCCGAGTCCGAATCCGAATCCGAATCCGCATCGGAGTCCGTGTCTGAATCCGTATCAGTATCGGTGTCCGAGTCCGAGTCCGAATCCGCATCTGTATCGGCGTCCGAATTTGAGTCTATTTCGATGGGAGCACCGGAAGCTGTATCCTCCTCGGTGTCTGTATCTGAAAAAATGGGCCCGGTGCTTTCCGACAGATTGTCAGCGCACGCCGGCATTAATCCACAAAAAAAAATCCAAATCACCTGAAAAATACGAAGACTCCTAAACAATTTAATATAAGACATGACACTTCTCCTTAGCCATGCAGTTCGTTGAAATCAGGGTAAATATATGCATGTTGTATGCCAATTTAGTCCTATACTGTGAGATTTATACAACTCGTTAGATTTTACACAGATAGGCCCCGACTCCGCCCGTTGTTACGCCTACGTTGATTGTGCCATCTCGAAAAAATGACACAGTGAAAAGAAAAAAGGGGCGTTGGGGCCGGTGTATCCCCAATGGCATTCGCTTAAGAATCGAGCTCATTCGTTTAAGGAAACCTAGTTATA